>CAMATE010000100.1 GCA_945861075.1 Akkermansia muciniphila | reverse complement strand
ATAATACCCAGACAGCAGGCGAGGCGAACTTCATCGATGCGGTAAATGGCACACCAGCCCAATCATTGGCAAGGGATGAGTCTGGAAGTCTGCAATTCTCGCTCACTGAGCCGAGGCAGTTTTTACAACCGCAAATCCCATCAAATTCTCACCAGCAGGGTCTTGCCGCGACTGCATCCCGAATCCCGGCATCCCGAATTCCCAAGCCAGCAAGAGCCCTTTCAGTTGGACTCCCCACCGGTACCCATTCAGGTCTCCAGATTCGCGAACCACTCGGTGACACGGAATCATCAAAGCCACGGGGTTGGCAGCACACGCAGCGCCCACCGCCCGGGCTGCTCCGGGTGCTCCAACGGCATTGGCCAAACGGCCGTAGGAAGTGACTGAACCGCGCGGAATGCCCAGAAGCGCCCGCCAAACCCGATGTTGAAAGGGGGTTCCACAGACGGACACCGACACCGGGATCATCGGGTCTTTCGAGCCTTTCAACAGGCGCTCGACACAGTCTTGGGCTCCAGCATCATCGACCGGCAGCCCTTGCTCAGACGGGGAGATCCACGAAGCCGAGATGGCTTTCTCGTCTAGCTCCCAGCGCAGGATCGAACTCGGACTCCAGACAATCCGGCTCATGCCCCATGGAGTGAGGGCTCGCCCACGTCGTCCATCCTGAAGTTGACTCGCTGATACCGTCTCCAGCGATACGCCTGTCAACCGACTAAAACCCGTCACCGACGGATTCACCAGCCGCTCCCGAAGGAAGGCTGGTTTTAGAGAGGAATCTGGAGGGGTCTGAAGCGCAAGCTCCGCCCGCTCGCTTTCCACTCCCAGCATCATTGACCGCTCTTAGGCGCCTTGGCCTTCGGCAACTTTTTGAGGTAGGTGGCCGAGTCTTTCTTGAAATCCTTGAGGCAGCTCTTGCAGCACAGCTTGATGGTTTGTCCTTCATGAACAAACTCGTAAGTCTCCATGCCGGAGCCCTCGAACTTCTCGTCAGTCACGAGGCACTTGTCCAACGGATAGGCCTTGGCCTTGGGCTTGTCTTCAGCGCGAAGGTTCGACGCGATGCACGTGGTGGCCAACAGCGCAAGAATGGTGAAGGTTTTCATGTTTTACAGGCAGCACTTGAATCGCTGCGCAGACAACCTTCGATCGGAAGCACTCCTTAGGCAAGGAGGCAACGCCCCATGAGCCAAGATCGCTCGCAAGCAATTCGAACCCTCAACCAACGATCGCTTCAGCCACCTCACCTGTGGCCTTGGACATGCCGACTTTCAATGGTAGGCTGAGCCATCCGCAGTCGATGCGCCCTGTTTTGCCATCACCCGTCTGGACTTCCCCTGCTCTGCCGGGACGGAGGATCCGCGCCTTTACACTGATCGAACTGCTGGTGGTCATCGGTATCATCGCCCTATTGGCGGCCATGTTATTGCCGGCACTGGGCAAGGCACGCTACCGAGCCTCTCAAGTCAATGAAATGTCCGGCGCCCGCCAACTGCTCATCGCCTGGAGTCTCTACGCAGAAGACCATTCGGATTCAGTCCTTCCCGGGTACCGGTACGGCCTCAGTGCCACCGATTTTCAGGGTCGGCCCGTGAACCACCCCATCAACGCCCGGTACCCCTGGCGGATCGCGCCCTACCTCGGGAAAAGCTTTGATGTGATGTACCTCAACGAGAATCGGCGCACTCTCGATGCATTCCGCCGAATGGCAGACCCGGATTTGGGCATCTATGCCGCCTCGGTGTTCCCTTCCCAAGGCATCAATTCCGTCTTCGTCGGAGGCGATGATCTGGAGCTGCCGCCCACCGAACGCGCCTTCGACCGATTCGGGCGATTCTGCGTTCTCAAGACAGCCGAGGTCTCGCGTCCCACCGAGCTTCTAGTCTTCACCTCCGCACGCGGCCCCTTCGAGGGGCGGATCGTCCCGGGATATTACGTCGTCAAGCCCCCCTACCTTAACGCGCGCCGTTGGGCGGTAGAATGGAACCCAGAAGACGGCCCCGAGGCTTGGGGCAACGTCCATCCGCGGTACAACTTGCGTTCGGTGACCGGGATGGTCGATGGGCATGTCGAAAATCTGGACCGTCGCAACCTGCAGGACATGCGCCACTGGGCCAATCCCGCCGATCGGCCCGATTGGACCCTACGCGCTCTTCCTGGGTTCTGATCCCCAGACGGCCCATCTCCGGAAACCATGGACCGATACCTCAGAGCCCCAATGATCTTAGGGCGTGATTCGGTCCTCCTTCCCCCAGTAACCTCAACCCATCGATGAGCATTCTGGACACCATTGTCGCGCAGAAGCGTTTGGAAGTCGGCCTCTTGCCTCCCGGCCCCGTGGCCGCCTTCCAGCTGCGTGAGGCCATCCAGCGCCGGGGTTCCGGGGTTCGGGATTTCACCGCTGCACTGACCCGACCGCGTAGCGGAGACATTGGCTTGATCGCCGAGGTCAAGAAGGCCTCACCCAGCCTGGGGGTCATCTGCCCCAACTTCGACGCGATCCGTATCGCGAAGGAGTACGAAGCGGCCGGAGCCAGTTGCTTGTCCGTCCTGACCGACGAACGCTTTTTTCAAGGTTCGTTGGAGTACTTGAAAGCCATCCGCGGTGCGGTCGAACTGCCCCTGCTCCGCAAAGATTTCATCATCGATGAGAGGCAAATCCTCGAGGCCATTGAATGGGGGGCTGATGCTATTTTGCTCATCGTCGCCATTTTATCGGACGAGCAATTGTCCCACTTCCACAGTCTCGCCGACGCCTGCGGATTGACCGCTTTGGTGGAGGTTCACGATGGCGACGAACTGGAGCGGGCCCTTCGTTGCGGAGCCCGTCTGGTGGGGGTCAATAACCGGGATCTCAAGACCTTCAAGGTCGATTTGGGGACCACAGAGAACCTAGCCAAACAATTGTTTGCCGCCTCCGAAGGGACTCCGCGGGTGCTGGTCGGCGAGAGCGGTATCCACAGCCGCGCCGATGTGGTTCGGCTTCGGGAAGCGGGATGCAGCGCTATCCTCGTGGGGGAATCATTGATGAAAAGCGGCCGCATTTCCACCAAGGTGGCCGAATTGATCGGGATTTGATTTCTCATCAATCCGGAGATTCCCCAGTCCAGGCGCGTCACACCAGAAATCGGCGAATCCCCTCGGCAAAAGGTATGGAGGGCAACTGGAAGTCCCTCTGCGCCGGGCCAGAGTCACCGACATTGTCCTCCTCCAGCATGAGGATTTGATCTCGGCTCAGCGGGGAGACTCGATGCAAGAGACGCGCAAACAACAGCTCCAGGATTGCCGCTTGAACCCAAGCCAGCCCGCGTGGAATGCGAACGACTCCTCGGCGTCGCCCGGTTGTTTGCAAAATGGATCGTAGAATCTGCGGCATGGTCAGACGCTGCGGGCCGCAAAGATCATAGGTAGTGCCCACCGCCGCTTTGGAATCCAACGAACGCGCGAAGGCCTGTGCCACACACTCCACTGCCACCGGCTGCAGCATGGAGGTCCCGCGACCGATGACTGGCAGCACCGGCGACCATCGGCTCATGCGGGCAAACAGCCCGACAAATCCATCTCCGGGTCCGTAAATCAAGGAGGGCCGGAATACGGTCCAAGCAAGCCCGGAACTCATCACCACTTCTTCCGCTGCCCACTTGGTTTGGTGATATCGCGAGATAGCATTCGGACGGGTTCCGAGCGCACTCATGTGGACCATGCGCCGTACCCCGCACGCCAAAGCCGCTTCGACCACCCGAACTGTGGCCTCATGATGCACCCGCTCGAAGGTCTGGTCCCCCACCTCGCCGATGATCCCCACCAGGTGAACCACCGCATCACAGCCATCCAATGCCTGGCGCAAATCTTCCGGACACAGCACAGACCCCTTCACCCAGTCCGTTCCGGCATCATGAAGCCGGATTCCACGAGCCATCCGTCGCACAGAATGCCCTTCGCGAATCACGGCCTCGGAAACGGCACGCCCCACGAACCCGCTGGCTCCAGTGATCAAAACCTTCATGCGCTCTCAAACTCACCCGTATCCGCCGCCACGTCCAATCGCGACATCGACCGCCAACAGTCAGGAATCCCGTGAAGTCTTCATCGATTCAAACAGACCATCCCACTGACGCCGGAAAGGAAGCCTCCAGAGCGTAGCCCAGAGGATGGACCGAACATCGGTTCGGGAAATTTTCACACGGTGGCGGGCATTGAGCACACCCGGCTGCCGAAGTCGGACCAAGGTCTGAATCCCAATGAGAATCGGCCACGCGCACGCCAATCGGACGCGGATTTGTCCCCGCGGAATGCTCAACACATAGTTCCAGCCGGCCACCAAATGCGACTCAGCTTGCCGTAACCACCGGTCATAAATGGGGCGTAGGCGAGCTTCCTGAGTCGGATCCAACAAGTCTGCTGGAGTAAGCCCTTCACGCTTCAGCTCATCCAGCGGCAGATAGCATCGACCTGCCTGGAGATCCTTGGGCAAATCGCGCAGGATATTGATCAACTGCAACCCCTTGCCGAAACGAACGCCGTCGGCCCGGAACGCTTCATCGTCGAGTGCTACCGAAGGAAACAACCGATGGCGACAAATTTGAGTCCAGAATTCACCCACACAACCGGCCACCCGATAGGTGTAGTCATCGAGTGCGGCAGCATCGGGCAACGCCTCCACACCTTGCCCCGGACTCATCCCTCCAAACCGATCCAGATCCAGGATTTGACCACCGACAATGGTCTCTAGAACGGTCCGTATGCAGGTTTTTTCCCAAACCGACGAGTGGTCCAAGAGAGCCAATGCTTCGGGAATCCGCTTCAAGAGTACCCGTTCACCTTCCGTCACTTCCGGTGTGCTCGGATCAAAGTCCGGCCACGTCGGGTTCGGGGCTTGTTCATCCAGAATGCGATCTCGCAGCGATTCCAAGGCCGCTCGCCGAGCAGCCACGGGAACGGAGGAGGCGTCGGCCAATGTGTCCGTGGCGCGCGCCAACAAATAGGCCAACCCAATCGGGGCACGAACTCGGGACGGCAGCACCCGCAAGGTGAGATAAAACGAACGGGATACGTCCCTCAAGAGGGTCGTCAATAAAACTGGGGAACCGTCGGCTCCAAACATCGTCCCCAAGCCAAACAGAGTACTGGTGGATTAGCCAGTCACGGACTTATCCGGGTTGACACTGAGGTTCCAACCACAACCCCGTTGCATCAACGGACAGACGCTGACTTGAACGGCTCCGGGCTTGAAAATGGTGTCCGGATCATTCCAGCGTCCCGGCATGGCCAGTCAGAACCCCGAACCCGGACGCCCGCCCGGCTCCGATGAAGAGGTGATCACCCAGGCTCTGCGCCGTTCACTCGTCGTCTTGGTCCTCTTGTGCGTGGTCGCGGCCGGGGCCGTGTGGTGGTTGCAACGGCGCCCCGTCCCTCAATCCACCACACTCGCGCCGATCCAGAGTCCTATTGCTTCCGATACAGGGCGTGGTCCACGTCCCCCGACCGTGCGGTTCACCGACATCACTCGGGAGGCTGGAATCCGCTTCACGCACCACAACGGGGCGCAGGGGAAAAAACTCCTTCCGGAAACCATGGGAGGCGGTGTGGCCTGCTTCGACCTGGATGGTGACGGCGATGCGGATCTCCTGTTTACCAGCGGAACGGATTGGCCGGATTCAGAGCACGGCACCCGCGGAACGGCGACTTCGATTCTTTATCGCAATGATACCCAACCAGGGGGACCAATCCGGTTCACCGACATCACCGCCGGCTCGGGCTTGGATGTCCCTTTCTATGGAATGGGCGTGGCCTGCGGGGATTTGGATGGCGATTCCCGAACCGACCTGCTGCTCACCGGTGTCGGAGGGCTCCGTTTGTTCCGCAACCTTGGTGAAGGACGCTTCGTGGACATCACAGGCCCGAGCGGGTTACCCGCGTCATCATCGGAGTGGTCCACCGCCGCCGCATGGTTCGACTTGGACCGGGATGGTGATCTGGACCTCTTCATCGGCCACTATGTGGAGTGGTCGCCTCAAATGGACCGGGAAGTGAACAATCAACTGGTGGGAGTCGGGCGCGCCTACGGACGGCCCTGGCTGTTTCCAGGCACGTTCCCCTCTCTTTACCGAAATGACGGCCCGGTCGCGCCGGGTGGAGTTCCCCGGTTCACCGAGATCTCGGCCCGCAGCGGTCTCCGCATCCAAAACCCAGCCACCGGACTGCCCATGGCCAAAACCCTCGCCGTGGCTCCCATCGATCTGAACGACGATGGATGGATGGACCTCGTGGTGGCCAATGACACCGTCCAGAACTTTGTCTTCACCAACCGGCACGATGGCACCTTCCAAGAAATTGGAGCCCAAAGCGGCGTGGCCTTCGATGCCTACGGGCAAACACGGGGAGCGATGGGCATCGACGCTGCCCGGTTTCGTCCAGACCGGGCTCTGGGCATTGCCATCGGCAATTTCGCCAATGAGATGAACGCGCTCTATGTCGCCCAACCCACCAAGGACACCCTGGTGTTTGCCGATGAAGCCATCACTGAAGGCATCGGTCCGGCCAGTCGCTTGCTGCTCAAATTCGGGCTCTTCTTCTTCGACTATGATTTGGACGGTCGCTTGGATGTCCTCACCACCAACGGGCATATCGAAGAAGAAATCGAGAAGGTGCAATCCAACGTCCGCTACCGGCAACCGGCCCAACTCTTTTGGAATGGCGGCGGCAACCAAACCTTCATCAGCGCCACCGCTGCCGAAGCGGGCTCGGATTTGTTCCAACCCATCGTGGGTCGCGGTTCGGCATACGCTGACTTTGATCAGGATGGCGACCTGGATGTGGTCATGACACAAATCGCCGGCCCTCCAGTCCTGCTGCGCAACGACCAAACCCTCGGGAACCATTGGGTCCGGTTGCGGGCCATCGGACGCAAGGGCAACACCGATGCGATCGGCGCGTGGATTCACGCACGCACCGAAGACGGACGCCGGATCTCGCGTCAGGTCATGCCCACCAAGAGCTACCTCTCACAAAGCGAACTGCCCATCAACATCGGGCTCGGGCAAAGCCGGATGACCGAAGCCCGCATTCAGTGGCCCGACGGGCGCGAGACCTCCTTCACACCGGTTCCCGATCAAACCACTATCCTACGGCAGCCATGATGCCAAAGCGGGTGGTCGTTCTATCGAAACCGGCGTGCCTCCGATCATCTGATCCCCGGTATGCCAAATGACAAAAACGGCGCGGAGAAATCCGCGCCGTTTTGTTTGAATCCAGAAGCCTTGAATGGATCAAGCTCCCTTCGCTGAATCCGCAGTCGACTTCTTGCCATCGGTCTCGTCGGCCGATTTGTTGCGGTAGTGCGAGGAATAGTACCGGTTCTGGTAGTAGTGGTAGCTGTAGTAGTACGAGTCCTTGCCCTCGAAATCGATGTCATTGAGAACCAAGCCCACCAGGTGAATGCCGGAATTCTGAATGCGCTGCACCGACCGCAGTGCGTGCTCGCGACGGATTTTGTTGAACTTGGTCACGAAGACCATGCCGTCAGCCATGGCACCCACGATGAGCGGATCGGACACAGCCGAGACCGGCGGGAGATCCAGGATCACCCGATCATAGCGTCGGGAGGCTTCCTCCAAGAAACGCACCATGCGGTTGGAACCAATCAATTCCGAGGGGTTAGCCGGAACAGCACCGCAGCAAATCACATCGAGGTTCGGCACCTCGGTGGAGTGGGTGATTTCGCTGATGTTGTCCAGTCGACCGGAAAGATAGGCGGTGAGACCGGCCGGGCTTTGCAACTGGAAGGCCTTGTGCACCGACGGACGTCGGAGATCTCCGTCCACCAAGAGGGTCTTGAGGCCCGTCTGGGAGGTGACGATGGCGAAGTTGGAAGCCGTCAGGGACTTACCCTCGGAAGGAATCGTACTGGTGAACGCCAGAACCCGGAGCTTGTCGGCATTCTTGGCCAACGAAATGGCCGCGCGCAGGGTTCGAAAACCCTCGGCCGGGCTGGACGTCGGATGCAAGTGCGACTGGAGATCGCGCTCCACGATGCTGACCGATTTGATGTTCGGGATGTAGCCCAAGAACGGAAGATGCAGAATATTCTCCACATCATCCTGACTCTTGATGGAGTCATCCAAGAAGTTGAAGAAGAGCGCCAGACCCAAAGCGACAGCCAGACCGCCGACGATGCTTCCCACGAAGATCAACGGGGTGTTGGGGCTCACAGGCTTGGTCGGAGCGAAGGCTGAATCTTGCACCTTCATGTTTTGGAGGAGGTCCTTGGTACCAATGTCGAAGTCCTTCGCCTTGGTGAGGATGGTCTGATAGAAGCCTTCCACCCGTTTGACCTTCTGCTCCATGATGTCGTACTCGATCTTCGCCTCATCGAGAGCGAACACCCGCTCAACGGATTCGGTGTACTTGCGCAAGGCTTCGGCCTCGCGGTTTTTCTCCAATTGAGCCAATTGGAAAATGCTCTGAAGCGCTCTCTCCGACTCGTCCCGCAACTTCTGGGTATCAGCCTGAAGCTGGGTGGACGTCTGGATGACTTTGGGGTGCTTTTCCCGGTACTTGGTGCGCAAACCCGCAAGCTTTGAACTGTTCTCGTTGACCTGCTTTCGCAGGAACGCAACCTGTTCATCCTTCACCAGCGGACCAAATTCAGTGATGTCCTTGCCTGCAGCTACCCACTCTTGAGCCTGCTGGGCGGTTTGCTTGGCGACATCGGCCGTGGAGCGCAAGGTTTCGTAGGCGGTCTTCAGGTCCCGCATCGTGGCGGCATCGATGTTCTGAGCATCCTTCAGTGACACCATTCCCTTGTCTTTGCGGTACTTTTGCAGGTCTTTCTGAAGCGCGGCCAGTTCAACCTCCTTGCCCTTGGCCTCCTGCTCCAGGATTTGGAATCCCTGCAAAGCCTTCTGCTTCTTGTCGTCCAGATTCCGCTGAAGGAACACCTTGAGGATGGTGTCGGCAATCCGCTGCGCTTGATCCGCTTTGGGATGGGTCACCTGAACCTCGACCAACCGGCTGAGTCGGATCGGAACAATTTTGATGTCCTTGGTGACAGCGGTCACCTTGTCCAGCTTTTGGGCATACCGCGGATCTTGGGTATCGAGCTTGAGCTTCTCCATGACCTCCAAGATGAGGCTGCGACTCTCCAGGTTGCGGTACTGGGTGGTCAGGTAGTTCTGGTCCTGGTTGCCCAGTGCCAAACTGTTCAGATTGAGGACACCTTGGTTCTCAGGATCGATCTGAAGGCGGGCGATGGCCCGGAACATCGGGGTCGCCTGAAACGCGTAAAGCACCCCGGCGATGATGCACACCGTCCAAGTGGCCACGATGAGCCAACGCCGCTCGAGAATGACGTGCCAGTACTGCCTGAGATTGATGGACGGATCGCCGCCGCCCATTGGGTTGCCCTGCTGTGATTGCAACTGGTCTTCCATGGTAATGAATCAGAACTGAAATTAAAGGATGCTCTCCTGAACCTCCACCGTGTCATCAGGCTCGATCATCACCCGGTTCCCCTCCGAGTAGAGTTTGTCCAACTGCTTCTTGGTGTAGGTGCTCACCTGTCCCTTGCGGCGCAAAATGATCTTGTTCTTGTCGGCCCGCGGACTGAAGCCACCGCCGAGACCGATGGCATCGAGAATGTCAATCGGACGCTCAGCAGGAATCTCAACACGACCCTGCTTCAAGAAGCTCCCTGTGACATTGATGTAGTGCTTAACATACTCGGAGACCTCCACCGAAATGGCCGGCTTGATGATGTAGTCTTTGTCGAGCATCGTGTAGAGCTGCTGACGCACTTCGGCCACGGTCTTGTTGGTCACGACCACCGGATCCAGAAGCCAGTAGGTGATCTTGCCATCCGTGGGCACACGGAGGTTCTGCTTCATGTCCAATTCTTCAGCAACATTGATCACCAGAACATCTCCGGCAACGATCCGACGGACAGAATCCTGAGCGAGTGCCAATCCGCTGGCCAACACGTAGGAAATACAAAGCTTCAAACGCCATTTCATAAATCAGTAACCAATTTGCACCCCCACCATCACTCGGTGGGCATCGTAAGAGGGCAAAAACACATCCTTCAATCCTGCATCCGCATAATTGATGGAATAGTTTTCGTAGGAGTAATTCAGGCCGAATCGCAGCCAGCGACGCGGCATGTAGTTGATGCCGCCCGACAGCGACAGCATGGAGTCATCACGCTTGTAATCCACGGTGCGAGGATTCACGAACCGGAGATTCGTGCCGGCAATCGACTCATAAGCCACGCCGAAGCCCTTCAAGGTATCGAAGGCTCCCCCCTGATACGAGACACCGGCGGTGGCCATCCAGGTTCCACTGGATCCCAGGAGCTGTTGGACATCGAAACGCGTCGTGTCATAGGTCACGCCCTGACGCGCCACCTGAGCGGCGTTGTCCGTGCGCCGGGTGTAAGCCAGACTGAACTTCGTGGTTTCCCGGAACGCATAGCTGACCGAGATGTTCGCCGCCGGGATGGAAAAGGAGGCACCTGCGATGTCCGGGAATTCCCGAACCTCATAGCCTCCGCCAATGGTACCTTCCAACCGCTCGGTGAATTTGCCTCGGACACCCACCATCCCGCCGTACACCTGCGAAGTGGGAATGAATCCCAGAGCCGTCGAGCTCCGAATGAAGTCGGTCAGACCAAAACCACCTTCAGCGAAAAGGAACACACGTTCAGTCGGCTTGTAGCTGGCTCCAAGGTCTGCGCGCCAACCATCGTTGCCGTAAAGATTCACCCCCTGATAATCAATGAAATTCCGTGACCCGCTGACATACACGTCTGTCTTGTCGGTGCTGTCGTAAGTGACTCTCCCAGTGGTGTTATGGGACCA
>CAMATE010000099.1 GCA_945861075.1 Akkermansia muciniphila | reverse complement strand
AGCACTTGGGTGACCCGTTGGCGTTCTTGGTCGAGGAAGCTTCGGATGGCGGTGCCGACATCCGGAGCTTGAGCGTTTTTGAGGCGATACACCTCGGTTTTACGCTCCAAGGCCTCGGACGAATCCAGCGTCTCGATGATTTGTTGGACGAGGGCCACGTAATGCTCGGTGCCGCCGATCAACAAGGTGTTGGTGCGAGGGTCGACACTGACGCTCAAGGCTGTTTGCTCCTCGGAGCCGATCACGGCGGTGGCCGAGGGGGTTTCGGTGCCGTCGGCAGCCGGCCTCATGAGCGTGTATTGGATGGTCCGCTGGCCTGTGCCGGCCACGGCCGCACCAGTGGCCTGCATGCGGAACATCGACAACAGCAATTGGGCTGTTTGTTGGGCATCTGCATTGCGCAGCGAGAAGACGCGGATCTTGGCCTCGCGAGAGGAGCTGTTGTCGAGGCGGCCGACGATTTGCTCGAGCAGTCCCATGTAGTCCACCGGGCCTGAGACCACGAGGGCATTCATGCGCGGATCCGGGGTAATGGAAATGGCTTCCTTGAGCGCGGCGGTCACGAGTTCCTGGCCGTCTTCAGTCCGGGTGACGAATTGCAGCACCGACTGCGCGTTGGGGCTCAGGTCGGACAGCGGGGCGATCTTGGAATTGAGCGAGGTATTGAGCACCTGGGTCAGGTTCTCGGCGCGGGCGTACTTGAGGGGGATCACCCGGATCTCGCTCACACGGGCGGTCTGGTCGGTGTCGAGTTTGGCCACCACGTCGCGGATGCGTTTGAGGTCGGTATTGCCACAGGAAACGACGAGTGCGTTCACGCGTTCATCGGCGGTGACCACGATGGGCAGCGGTCCGCCTTGGGTGCCCTCGCGGAAGAGACCTTGGACGGTTTGAGCCACCTTACGGGCATCGGCCTTGGCCAGGGGAATCACTTCGACCTTCAGGCCGAGTTCGGCTTGCTGGGAGTCGAGCCGTTTGATGAGGCCGTCAACCATGGACATGTCTTCCACGACCGCTCCGACGATGAGGGCGTTCACCCAAGCGTCGGCCACGACGGTGATGGGATCCACCGGCTCACCCCGCGCCTTGGGCGGGCGGTTGGCAAAGAGGTTTTGCAAGGTGGTTTGCAACCGGATGGCGGTGGCCTCCTTGAGGGGGAAGACCCGGAAGTTCAGTTGGGCAAGACGATCCTCGGCATCGAGCTGAGGAACGATGCGGTCCAGCATGTCGATGGCTTCCTTGGATCCGGTGGCGAGGATGGCGTTAAGGCGGGTGTCGGCGATGACGGCCACCGGCATGCTGCGCTCAGGGGCGTTGAGCGAGGCTGAGTCGGCCGCCTTGCGGGCCTGCAAGTATTGGGTGAGCACGCCAGCCAAGTTGGAGGCCCGCGCGTGTTCCAGTTTGTAGACCTTCAAGTCGGTGGCGGCCACGAAGTCCAACGTATCCACCTTGGCGATGATCTCCTTGATAAGCCCCAGATTGTCGGGGCTGGCCGAGACCATGAGGGTGTTGCTCCGGGTATCGACAGCGATGGCCATGGCATCGCGACTGGCCTGGCCTGGGATCTTCACGTCGGAGCGGCCGGGTCGGTACATGCCTTGCTGGACCAAGCTCTTGAGCATGGTGGACACGCGTTGTGCATCGGCGTGCTTGAGGACGAAGGTTTCCAACACGCCCTCGGCGACTGTGGGTTCCACGTCGATGCGGGTGAGCAAGTCCTTGATGAGGTCGAGGTTCTCTTTGTTGGACGAGACGATGAGCGAGTTGTTGAGGCTGTCGGTTTGGATCTCCACCCGGTCGGTGGGGGAGGGGGCCTGGCCGGGCAAGGTGCGCGCCTGCATGCGGGCGGCGAAGACGCCTTCGAGAGTCACGGCGACCTTGGCGGCGTCGTTGTGCTTGAGGGGTAGCACGGTCAGGGCCAGCGAGGGGTTGTCGAGCTTGCGATCGAGCTTCTTGAGCAGGGCATCAATGGTCTCGTTGTCTTCGCGACCGGCGGAGACCATGAGCGCATTGACGCGGGCGTCGGGCAGGATGACCGGCTTCTGGCGCTGGATCTCGGGTGACGTGCTTGCCTGATAGCGCTGGGTGAAGAGCTGGTTGAAGGAGGCGGCGAGGATGCGGGCATCGGCGTATTCCAGGGGCACGATGCGCACTCCGCCCGTCAGGCTCGGGGCGGCGTCGTCGAGCTTGCGGGCGAGGGATTCGACCAACTCGTAGGCGTCCTTGCCGCCACCGACCAGCAGGCTATTGGAACGGGGTTCGGGCAGCACGAGTACCTTCAAGCCGTCGCCCTGGCCTTTGCCGAGACTCCCCTGACGGGTCACGCGCTGATCCATCAGGCGCTGCAATGTTGCCGCCAATTGGGCCGCATCGGCATGGGCTAACGGCAGGATGCGAATGTCGCGGAACTCGGGCGCCATGGGCTTGTCGAGCTGGGCGATGAGGTTGTCGATGATGGCGAAGGCCTTGTCGTTGCCGGAGACGATCATCGAATTGCTGCGGTCATCCAGCGTGATGGTCGGCCGGTCGCTGGGTTTGGCATTGGCGTTCCGGGCCCCGGAATGGAGATCGGTGATGATCTTCTGCACGGCCGTGGCGTCGGCGTGCTTGAGGGGATAAATGCGGACGGTGCTCAGGCCCGAGGCATCGGGAATGTCGAGCTGGGTGAGCAGTTCCTCAATGAGGGGCAGGGTGTCGGCGCGGGCAGCCACGATGAGGGCACCGGCGTTGTCATCGGCCTGGAGGGTGAGGGCCGTGCGGGTTTTTGCCTGCTCGGTGGAGACGGCCTTGCCGCCCTCGCGCTTGGTTTGGAGCCGGCTGACGTAGTTGTTGAGCCCTTCAGTTCCAGGCACCGACGGCCCCTCGGTGAACACCGATTGGAGCATGGGCAGCAGGCGCGAGGGAGTCGCGTACTTCACCCGGAATACCTTCACCTCGGTGACGGCGGAGTCCCATTGCTTGTCGAGGTCCTTGATGAGCTTGCGGGCCAATTCGATGGAGTCTTTGCGGCCGGAGAGGATCAGGGCGTTGAGACGGGCGTCGGCCGTGACGTTCAGTTGGCTGGCCAGAGCCCGGGCCGATCCGGCCTCGGGTTTGCCGGGGCCATCTTGCCGGGTGCCCAGCCTGGCACCTTGGGTGAAGATGGTGGTCAGTGTCTGGCCAGTGGTGCGGGCGTCGGCGTGGAGCAAGGCCACCACTGCGAAGTCGGCCGCCTCGGCCGAACCCGCCTGATCGAGCATTTCCACGACCTTGCTCAAGGCCTCGAGGTTCTTCGGCGTGGAGGTGATGAGCAGGCGGTTGCCGTCGCTGGGGTCGGCCGTGATCTTAATGGGGCGCTGGAGGTCGAGGGCCACCGGGCTGCCCGAGTCGCCGCGGATGTTGAGTTTGCGGACCTGCTCCTGGAGTTCACGCGCCTCGGATCCGGCCTCGCCGGCAGCACCCGGGCGCAGAAGATTCTGGAGCGTCGTGGCCATGGCGGGCGCGGCGCTTTGCTTGAGCGTGAAGACTCGGACTTCGGCTTCGGAATCTTCGCTGGGAGTGTCGAGGGTCTTGATCATTTTCTCCACCTGGGCGATGAGCGGTTCACGAGCCACCACCAGCAGTCCCTTGGACCGGCCGTAGGGTAAGACCGTGAGCGGATCCCCCGGATGTTGGGCGCTGAGTTGCTGCACCAGTTGCTGGACCAGCGGCGTGATCTTGGCCGGCGGGGTGTGGGTGAGGGTGATCAGCCGGTGCGACAGGTCCGCGGCGGGGTTGGCCGTGTCGAGTTGTTTGACCAGCGTCTCGATGATGGAGAAATCCTTGGCTGAAGCCCGGACCAGCAGGCTTCGGGAGCGGGGTTCGGGCACGACCGTGAAGCGGGGCGGGCGTTGGCTTTGCTGGGGTTGGGGCTCGGGCTGGCCACCCCGTCCGCCGCCGGGACGGAAGACGTTGTTGAGGGTGCGTGCCATGACCACCGGGTCGGCTTGGCTCAGGGCTAGGATGCGCAGATCGCTCTCACCCGAGGTGGCCTTCCAGGAAAGGTCGGTGACCATGCGGTTGATGCGGTCCAGCTCCGGAGCTGGGCCCGAGAGGATCAACGCATTGGCATTCCGGTCCAAGGCCACGGTGACTTCGGGCGTCTTGGCGGGATTGTTGGTCTTGGTCCGATCCAGGGCTGGCAAGCGATCCACCAGTTTGATCGAGGCCCCATACATTTGGGGATAGATGTTGGTCAGCATGCCGATCATTTGTTCGACCGGCACGTCGTCGACCGTTAGCAGTCGGACTTGAAGGCTGTTGTCCTGGGCGGAAGTGTCCAGGCGTTGGATCAAGTCTTGGATTTGCGGCATGTCGGATCGCTTGGCGATGACCGTCAGGGTGTTGGCTTCGCGGTCCACTTCCAGGACAGGTTGTTCGCCCCGCGGGCGCTCTTCATAGACGGCGGCGACCTTCATGCGGATATCGGCGGCGCGAGCGTTCTGCAGCCAGACGAATTGGACATCGCGATCGGAACGCTCGGGCGCTTTGTCCAGGGTAGGGAGCAACTGTTCGATGAGCTTGAAGTGGGTGGCCGAGGCGGTGATGAGCAGGCTGTTGGACCGCGGATCGATGGCGATGGCCGGTTGGGCTCGGGACCCGAACCCACGGCGTTCGAGCCGGGTGCTCACATTGGCCAGCAATTGGGAAAGCACAGGTTGGATGTCGGTGGCGTTGGCGCTGTTGAGCTTGTAAATGCGGACCTCGACTTCACCGGTGGCGCTCTCGGCGTCGAGTTCCTTGACCAGCTTCATCACTTCTTGGACGGCCTCGCCCGGGCCATTGAGCAGCAATGCGTTGGCCCCGGTGACCGGAGTGATGCTGACGCGGCGCAGCTTGGCGTCGGTGCCTTTGCCGGCAATGGCCTTGCTCACCGACTCGGCGACAGTCTCAGCGACGGTCTTGCGGAGCAACACGGTCTGAAGCACCGACGAGCCGCCCGGATCCGAGACGTCCACGGAATGGATGACCGATTGGACCCGTTCGAAGAGGGCCGGCGGCGCACTGACCAGCAGAGAACGCTCGTCGAGGGCCGGCGTCACCACCAACCGTTGGGCAGATTCCGTGAGGGCCATTTCGCGGGCGAAGAGTTGTCCGAGCAGGGTGATCACCGGTGCGGCCGTCACATGTTGCAGCGGTAGCGTACGCACGCCGCGGACCAGATTGGTTTCCGTGGTCAGCAGGCGGGCGGCAATGTCTTGAACGGCCTTCCATTGAGTCTCGTTGGCGGTCACCAGCACCCGCGATTGGTTGTCGTCGGGAATGAGGACGAGGTCAGCCGCATTGCCGGAGGCCTTGAGGCGATCGATCACCAGCGGGCGGAGGCGGGCGACGGCCTCCGAGGCAGAGCCTTGCGGGATGGCCAGGATTTGCAGGTCGCGGGGCTCACGGCTGGTGGTGGCGTCGAGTTGGGTGACGATTTGCTCAGCCGCCTGAAGATCCTTGGCTTCGCCCGACACGACGAGGGTGCGTGCCTTGTTGTCCACACCGAGGGTGACTCGCGGGGTGAGGCGGCCGGAGGGGTCCACCTTGGCCAGTGTGTTCGACAGGGCTGCGGCGACCTGCGCAGGTTCGGCATTCGTCAGCCGGAAAATGCGGGAATTGCCCGAGCGCTGGTTGGCTGTGTCGAGGTTGAGCACCAAGGCGGCGATTTGATCGAGATCATTGGTGCGGCCGGTGACGATGAGGCGGTTGCCTTCGGTGTCAGCCCGGATGATCGCTTGTTCGGAGGGCGGAACCGGTTTGGCTTTCAGTGATTCTTCATAGAGGGAGCGGAGCGTCCCTGCCAACTCCGTAGCTTGTCGTTCAGCCAGATTCAGCACCCGAGTCTCGCGTGCTGCCGGGGTGGCCGTGGGTGCTTGGATGACGCTCAAGAGCGACTCGATCTCCGCAATGTGATTGGTCCGGGCGGTGACCAGGATGCGACCATTGGGAGCGTCAGGCGTGAACACCGCATCGGCCGGGTCGGCGGCGTCCTGGTTTTTCCAGCGTTCGGTGTACAGTTGGCGGAGCAGGGGGAGCACCTGGACCACTTCGTCGGGTTGACCCACGGTGATGGGCCGGGTTTCACGAGGGCCTAGCGTGGCGGTGCTCTTCTGGAGTTGTTCGAGGATGGTGTCGACCAGGGTGAGTTGGGCTTCGCTGCCGGCGAGGATGAGTTGGTTGCTGGTGGCGTCATCCAAGACGAGCAAATCGGACAGAGCCAGTTCCGGCTGGTTGCGGGACTGGTCGTTGTAAAGTTGGCGGACTCTGGTTGACATTTCTCCTACTTTGCCCTGACGCAAAGTAACCACCTTCATGCGGCGGTCTGGGCGGGCCCCCAACGAGGTGTCGAGCTGCTCGATGATGGTGGAGACGGCCTGCAGTTCCTTGGGGTCGCCGGTGACGATGATTGTTCGACTTTTGGCGTCGACCGACACCGTGGCCCGCTTCTGAGCACGGCCGAAGGCGTCATAGCGCACCAGCGCCGTGGACAAAACCTCGGCGACCTTCTCCGGTTCGGCGGAACGAATCTTGAACACCCGCGCCGTTGCGCTCTGGGAGCCCACCTTGTCGAGCTTGCGAACGAGCTCATCGATGACGGCCAATTCATTGGTCTCGCCCACCACGATCAGGCGGTTGCTGCCCGTGTCGGAGGTGATGGTGGTGTCGGGCGGGGTGGTGCCGAAGCGTGCCTTGGCCTGATCGAGGTAGAGGGTGCGAACCGTCGTGGCCAGTTCCGAGGCGGTGGCGGTGGCCAGATCGATGATGCGGACATCGCGGGAGTCAGCCCCGGGCTTGGCCGGGCTGGTTCCCAGTTGTTGGAGGATGGATTCGATTTTCTGCAGGTGGTCGGGGCGGCCCGTGACGATGATGCGGCCGCTTCGGGGGTCGCCCAGGATTTGCGCGTCGGCCGGGTCGGTGTCGGCGCGTTCCTTCCACTGGTCGGTGTAGAGTTGCTGGAGGAGCGGTTGCACCCGCTGGACATCGCTGGCCGAACCCACCTCGAAGGTGCGCGTTTCGCGGCCGAGGTTCGTGCCGCTCGTGGCTTTCAAATTGGCGATGATCTCCGAGATGCGTTCCAGATGGGAGGCGCGGCCCGAGGCAATGATGCGTCCGGAGCGGGGTTCAGTGAGCAGTTGGGTGTCGGCGGGGCCATCCGAAGGACGGCTGGAAGCCTGGTCTTTGTAGAGCTGCTGGATGATGGGCAACAGGCGTTGGGCCTCCGCGGGTTTGCCGATTTCAAACACCCGGTTGGTGCGGGCCTCCGGGAGTTCGGTGGCCACCGTGGTGACGATTTGTCGAACGGTCGCCGCTTGATCCGCCGTGCCAAACACCATCAACCGATCGCCAGAGGGATCGGTGTACAAGGTCGCGGGCTTGGTGGTGCGTCCTTGGTTTTGCTCGGCGTAGATCTTGTTGACCATGGGCAGCAAGTCGGCGGCTCGGCTGCCTTGGGGTTCGATGGTGTGCAGTTGGCGCTGCGATTGATCCGGGCGGGCGTCGAGCGCCGAGATGACCGTCTCCACCTGCGCCATGAGCGATTCGGGGGCCAGCACGATGAGGCGGCGACCGTTGGGTTCCGGGGTGATGCTCACCAAGTTGGTCACCGAGCGTCCGGCATTTTGGGCCAGGAAGACCCGGGTGGCCACCTGAGCCAGCGTGTCGGGTTCGCCGACCACTTCCACCATTTTCAAAGTGCGGCTTTTGGAGTTCCCCCCCGTCCCGCTGGAGCCCTCGCTCCCTTCATTGTCCAAGCGCTGGATGATGCCTTCGGCGTCCTTGAGATCCTGGCGCGATCCGGAGACCACGATGCTGTTGGATTCGCGATCCAGGGAAACCGATGCCCGGCGGATGGGTTGATTGCGGGCATCGAACTTCACCATGGCATTGGAGACCACGCTGACCACTTGCGATGCATCGGCGTTGGTCAGGCGAAACACCCGGGCGCCCCCGGCGGCTTCCGGGGCTTGGTCCAAGCGTTCGACCACTTGGGAAATGAGGGAGATCTCCTCACGCGGAGCCGAGATGATCACCCGATTGGCCGCCGGGTCGGGCATGATGCGGCCCTTGGGGGTGTACTCTGCACCGCGCTGACTTTTGAGCAGGTCGGTGGAGAGGGTGGTGGCCAGGGTGGCCAGCGCCGCCGCGTCGGCTTGCTTGAGTTCGATGACCTTCATCTCGCGGGGCTGCACGTCGGAAGGCACGTCGAGTTCGCGGATGATCTTGGCCGCGGCTTCGACGGCGGCTGGTTCGCCTGTGATCACCAAGCTGTTGCTCCGCGTATCGACCAGAACCTTCACGGCTTGGGTTTGGGAGCCGAGGCTCTTTTCAACGAGGCTGGAGATCTCCGAGGCGACCGCCGTCTTGAGGCGGATGATGCGTGTCTCCTCCTTGGCGCTCTTCTGACCTGCGGGATCCAACTGGCGGATGATGGCCTCCACGCGGGTGATTTCCCGCTCGGCGCCGCTGACCATGATGCGGTTGTTCTTGGCATCGGTCATGAGGGTGGCGGGGCCGCCAGGGGGCTCGCTGTTGCCCTTGATTTGCTCCTGGTAGAGCTGCTGTACCAGCGGGGTGAGTTCGGCCGCGTTGCGGTTGTGCAGTTCGACGTTGCGGAACTGGCGGCTGACCGCCGAGGTCGTGGTGGCGTCGAGTTGCTGGATTAGAGCACGCACCCGTTGGATGTCGGAGTCGGTGGCCAGCACGATGATTTGCTTGCCCGAGGCATCAGGAATGAGCTTGGGCTCGAGCTGGGGATTGCTCGGTTGCTCGCCCAGTTGACTCATCATTTGTCCAGCCAGGGTGATGAGTTCGGCGGGGGACTTGCCGTTGACTGGGATGACCGCCATTTGGCGTTTCTGGCGTTCCGGGGCGAGGTCCACCACGGCCAGGATGGATTCGATTTCCTTTTTCTGTTCCTCGGTGGCCGTCACCAACAATCGGTTGTTGGCATTGTCGGGGACCACCGAAGGCTTCGGCTGGTCTTCAAAACGCCGGTCGGCCATGCGCTCATTGATCAGGCTGTTGAGGCTGGTGAAGGCGGTTTCCAGTCGTGCATGGCGCAACGCCAGGATGTGTAGCGAGCGCTGAAGCGGCTTGGACTTCTCAGCGCGGAGGTTGCGGACGATTTCCTCGATGCGGGTCAGGTGATCTTCGGAGGCGGTGACAATCAGGCGGCTGGTGTTGGGCTCAGCCATGATCTTGGCATGGGCAGCTCCGCCTGCGTTGTCGCCGGAGACCTCGCTGCGGTAGATTTGCTCGACCAGCGGGACGATACGCTTGGCATCGGAGACGCTGCCGAGGTCAATGAAGCGGGTTTGCTGCGGCTTCGGATTGGTCGAGCCGGTCTCCAGTTGCGAGATGATGTCGGTGGCGGTTTGCACGTCGCCGGGGGATCCCGTGACCACGATGCTCTGGCTGCCGGGTTCCACCGAGACGCTGGCGGTCGGAACTTTCTGGCCGTTGGGCAAGGTCTTGGTCAGGGCTTC
This sequence comes from Akkermansia muciniphila, assembly GCA_945861075.1. Taxonomy (GTDB): domain Bacteria; phylum Verrucomicrobiota; class Verrucomicrobiia; order Limisphaerales; family UBA9464; genus SXXZ01. Next base: position 1,410 of record CAMATE010000099.1, on the reverse strand, counting down.
GGTCAGGATCTTGCCGACGTTCTTCACTTCCGAGGTGCGGGTGCGGAAGACACGGGTGACCTGAACGACTTGCGCCTTGGTGGGCGTGCCGGCCACGGCGGTGCGTCCGGTGCCGTGGACGGGCTTGTCCAATCGGTTGACCAAGGCTTCGATTTGGTCGGCCATGCCGGCCAAGGGAGCAGCGACGATCAGTCGGTTGGTGTCCTTCTCGGCGATGACCCGGGCCTTGGTGGCGGCCGCGGAACCGGTTTCGTTGGCGGCGGCAACACCGGGGATCGCCTGACGGATCATGTTGGCCAGCTCCTCGGCCTTGATGACCTCGGGAGTGTAAATGCGCACATCACCGGCTCCGGTTCCACCGTCTTCAAAACGGCTGATGAGTTCGTCGGCCAGCGTCAGTCGCTCACGGGGTCCGAAGAGGACCAACGTGCGGGAAGCGTCATCGTACACGGCCGTCACGTAGTCGTTGGGATCGGCCGGTAGGACGTCGAGTTGCTTGGAGTTGGGATTGAACTGCGTGCGCTTCGGGGCGGTGGTGATTCCGAAGGTGCGGTTGATGAGGTCGGCCACGACTGCTCCGGAGGCGTGAAGCAAGGTGTAGGTCTTCATTTGCCGCTGGGCGGCGGTCTCATTGTCGACCGAGCTGATGAGCGACTTGACCCGTTGGATGTTGGCCAAGCGGTCGGTGAGGATAAGCCCGCGCCCCCGGGAAAGCGGGGCAACCGATCCTGCCGTGGACAGCAAGTTGGTGATCGATTCGGAGATTTCCTTGGCGTCGAGGTTCTTGAGGTCGAGCACCACCGTGACCACTTCACCGGGGCGAACGCCGTCGGCTTTGTCTCCACCACGCAAAATGCGCAGAGGAGTTTGAGGGAGTTCCTTGAACGGGAGGACGCGCAGGAAGTTGCCTTCCTCGACGATCATCTGCCCCTTCATCGACAAGATCACGTTGAGCGTGTCGAAGGCCTCCGCGTAGTTGTAGGCGTTGGAGTCGTTGAAGGTGATGGTGCCCGGAATGTTGAGTTCACCGACCACCGGCTTGCCCGACATCTGGGCGAAGCGCTCGATGACATCGGCATACGGGATTCCATCGAATTGGAATCGGATGTTCTTCGCGTTGGCCGGGGAGATGGCGGGAGCGTTGGTTGGGGTAGGCGTCGCTGCTGTGGTCTGCGCCGGGGCTGAAGCGGGGCTGGGGGTGCTCGGCTTGGCGGGCGTGGTGCCAGATCCCGGGCTGGCCGTCTGCGCCTGGGCAAACGGGTTGGGGACGCTCAGGCCAAGACCCAGACTGAGGGCGATGGCCAGACGGATGGACCGTTGAATGTTCATGAAGAAAAAGGAAAAGGGTTAGAATTGGGCGATGCCCGGGGGCAGTTGCTCCGGTTTGAGTTTGTGCCGTTGGGCGAAGGT
>CAMATE010000098.1 GCA_945861075.1 Akkermansia muciniphila | reverse complement strand
TTTGATCTCTTCCCGTAAGGTGCCAGGTCGACCGTTGCCCCGGGACCTCTTCGTCCTGGAGGAGCCGACACTGGGACTGCACATCCAGGACGTTCGTCGCTTGGTGGCCGTGCTTCAACGCCTGGTGGATGCGGGCCATTCGGTCATTGTGATCGAACACAACCTCGACCTCATCGCAGAGGCGGATTGGGTCGTGGATCTGGGGCCCGAAGGCGGCGGCGGTGGCGGTCTTGTGGTGGCTGAGGGAACTCCGGAGCAAATCGCCGCCGATCCCATTTCCCACACGGGTCGCCACCTGCGACAAACCCTTGCTGCTGGTAAATCCTAGCCGGCGAGAATTCGACGGTTGGAAATTGAGGGCGTTGCGGAAGAAGGGTCGGCCCTCACGACCGATCCTGCTGAGTGGTTCCTGATCAGGCCAGCGGAGACAAATCCCGGTGCCAGGGAGTACTCTGCTCGTAGGCGTGGGCGATCCGGAACAAGGTGGACTCGCCGAAGGGTTTGCCGAGCAATTGCAGTCCGATGGGCAGTTTCGGATCGGAAGCAAATCCGCAGGGCAGGCTCAGTCCGCAAATGCCGGCCAAGTTGCACGAGATCGTGAACACGTCGCAGAGGTACATTTGCAACGGGTCATTGGACTTCTCACCCACCTTGAAGGCCGGTGCCGGGGTGGTCGGCGTAACCAGGGCGTCGACCTTCTCGAACGCATTGAGGAAGTCGTTGCGGATGAGGGTGCGGACCTTCTGGGCCCGGATGTAGTAGGCGTCGTAGTAGCCGCTGCTGAGCACGTACGTGCCGAGCATGATGCGCCGCTTGACCTCGGGTCCAAAACCCTGGCCGCGGGTTCGGCTGTTGAGTTCCATGGGGGTCGCCCCATCGACCCGTGCGCCATAGCGAATGCCATCGAAGCGAGCCAGGTTGGCCGAAGCCTCGGCGGGCGCGATGATGTAGTACGTGGCAGCCGCGTACTCGGTATGGGGCAGGGAGACTTCGACGATTTCGGCGCCGAGGGACTCCAGTTGCCGGACAGCCGCACGCACCGACGCGTCTACCTCCGGGTGCATGCCGCCGATCATGTATTCCTTGGGCAGGCCGATGCGAAGCCCCTTCAGCGATCCGGAAAATGCGGCCCGGTAATCTGGAACCGGTTCCTGCATGGAGGTCGAATCCATGGGGTCATGGCCGCTGAGCACCTGAGTCATCAGGGCGGCATCGGTCACGTCTTTGGTGAACGGACCAATTTGGTCGAGCGAACTGGCAAAGGCCGTCAGGCCGTAGCGGGAAACCCGACCGTAGGTGGGCTTGATGCCCACGACACCGCAGAGCGCGGCTGGCTGTCGGATGGATCCCCCCGTATCGGAACCGACGCTGGCGAAGCATTCATGCGCGGCGACACTGGCAGCGCAGCCACCGGAGGATCCTCCCGGAATGCGGGTGGTGTCCCACGGGTTGAGCGTGGTGAAGAAGGATGAGTTTTCGGTCGAGCTGCCCATGGCGAACTCGTCCAGGTTCAGACGTCCGAAAACCACCGCGCCTGCCTGCTTCAGCCGTTGCACGACCGTGGCGTCGTAGGGCGAGACGAAGTTTCCGAGGATGCGCGAGCCACAGGTCATTGGCTGCCCGCGCTGGGCGATGACATCCTTCAGGCTGATGGGCACCCCCAGCAGCGGTTGTGTGGTCGGATGGGTCGAGCCTGAGGCGCGGAGGCGATCGGCCGCGTCTGCCTGCTCCAAGGCATGCGCCGCGTCGTAGCTCAGGTACGCTTTGACCTGCCCATCCACCCGCCCGATTTGGTCGAGACAGGCCTGGGTGGCTTCGCGGGAGGAGACTTCTCCCCGGTGGATCCGGTGAGCGAGTTCAGAAACGGTGATTCGGTGAAGCATCGTCGGGCGAGAATGGAACAATCGATCGGCTTCGTGCGAAAGAGCAAACGGACCTCGACTGCGTGAAAGAAACTCGAGCCGTCGTTCGAATCAGGAGGGAGAAACCTGGTTTGTTTTCCATGGAACCCATCGAGGCCCTGGTGGCCCTGAACCTCATCTCGGGCGTCGGCCCGATCCGAACGCGCCATCTTCTGGACCATTTTGGGGGTGATCCCGTGGCTATATTGAGGGCTTCGCAATCCGAGTTGGACCGGGTGCCAGGTGTCGGCGAACAGATAGCTGCGGGTATCGCCCGCTGGGAGACCGAAGTGGATTTGGCAGGCGAAATGCGCCGGATCCAAGAGTCCGGGGTGACGGTGCTGGGGTTCACCGAAGCGGAGTATCCGGCGCTCCTTAAACAAATCTACGATCCGCCTCCTGTGCTCTACGTGAAGGGGCGCTTGACCCCGGAAGACATGCAAGGGGTTGCTGTCGTGGGTTCCCGCCTGACCACTTCTTACGGCATGGAAGTAGCGCGAAAACTTGGATATCAACTGGCCTTCACCGGAGTCAGCGTCGTCAGTGGCGGAGCGCGTGGGGCCGATACGGCGGCCCATCAAGGTTCCTTGAGCGCCCAAGGGCGGACCGTTGCGGTCTTAGGTACGGGCATTGACCGGGTCTTTCCCGTAGAAAACAGGGATCTCTTCGGCCGCATTGCCGAGTGTGGCGCCTTGGTGACCTCCTTTCCCTTTGGACGCTCGGCCGATCGCGGCACGTTCCCGTCACGGAACCGGATCGTTGCCGGGATGACCCTGGGGACGGTGGTGGTTGAGGCCAATTTGTCGAGTGGTGCGTTGATCACAGCCAATCTGGCCAATGACTACGGTCGACAAGTCTTTGCGGTTCCAGGCCGCATCGACAGCCCACGCAGCAAAGGGTGTCACGACCTCATCAAAAAAGGCGCCAAGCTTTGCGAGGGTATCGAGGACATCTTGAGTGAGTTCGAATACCGGTTTCCGGGATCTAATCGGCCCGAGGGCGAATCCCAGCAGCAGGAGTTCCCGGCCATTACCTTGAATGCGGCCGAGCAGGCGGTGTGGGACTCTCTCGGTCGGGAGACCTTGGAAGTGGATTTGATCATCCGAGGGTCCGGATTGCCTCCGAGCGGGGTTCAGGTGGCTCTCTTCAGCCTCGAACTCAAGCGGCTTATCCGACAGTTGCCTGGACGACGGTTTGAGCGAGTCTCATCCGAGGGCTGATCATGGGGTTCACGACCCGCTTCAGGAGCCTCCTTGTTCGCCACCACGTTGACGACCGGATCGTCCGGCTGTTATGAACCCTGCGCCGATGAAGAAACCTGCTGCTGCACCCCAACCACGTTACCGCCGAATCCTTCTCAAACTGAGTGGTGAGGCCTTGGGGGGTGGAGCGGGGCAGGGAATTGATCCTTTGGCGGTCCACGACATGGCTTGTCAGGTGGCCGAGGTGCAGCGCCTCGGAGTCGAGGTGGTGATCGTTGTGGGAGGTGGCAATATCTTCCGCGGGCTTCAAGGCAGCGAGAAGGGGATCGAGCGAGCCACGGGCGACTACATGGGCATGCTGGCCACCGTCATCAATGCGCTGGCTTTGCAAGATGCGCTGGAGAAGGAAGGGGTCGCCACCCGCGTCCAGAGCGCCATCAACATGACTCAAATTGCTGAACCCTTCATCCGTCGTCGGGCGGTGCGCCATCTGGAGAAGGGGCGTGTGGTCATCTTTGCGGCAGGAACAGGCAATCCCTACTTCTCGACCGACACGGCGGCTGCATTGCGGGCCAATGAAATCGGGGCCGAGGTGGTGCTCAAGGCCACCAAGGTGGATGGCATCTACGACAAGGATCCCAAGAAGCATTCCGACGCCAAGCGTTACGACCAAGTCAGCTACACCACCGCCCTCGAGAAGCAACTCAAGGTCATGGATGCCGCGGCCTTTGCTCTGTGCATGGACAACAAGATGCCCATCGTCGTGTTTGATTTCTTCAAACCCCACAACCTGCGCAACGTAGTGTTGGGCAAGAAAGTCGGCACCCAAGTGGTGGCTTGAACTCTGTTCTGCAAAACCCTTTTCCCAACTGATCCGAACCCAAAGAACCATCGCCATGACCATCGATGAAGTGCTCTTCGACGCCGAGGAGAAGATGCTGAAGACCGAGGACCACGTGTTGAACCAGTTTTCCGGGGTCCGCACCGGCAAGGCGACGCCGTCCCTCATTGAGAACGTGATGGTGGAGGCTTACGGCTCCAACATGCGTCTCAAGGAATTGGCCACCATCACTGCGCCCGAGGCTCGCATGCTCATGGTTCAACCCTTCGATCAGTCCAACATGAAGGCGGTTGAGAAAGGTATTCAGGCATCCGGGTTGGGGCTCAATCCCGCCTCTCAGGGCCGGTTCATCCGCATCGTGCTGCCCGACCTGAGCTCCGAACGCCGTCAGGAATTCGTCAAGATTTGTAAGCGCATCTCCGAAGAAGGACGCGTCGCCATCCGCAACGAGCGGCGGCAGGCCATTGAGGCCTTGAAAAAGACCAAGAATGACGGAGGAGTGTCGGAGGATGCGATCAAGACCGCAGAGGCCGATATCCAGAAGTTGACGGATTCCTTCATCGCCAAGGTCGATCAGCATTTGGTGGTCAAGGAGAAGGAAATCATGACGGTCTGAAGTCGTTTTCATGCAGGGCAGGCGGTTCGATGGCAGATTGGGTGTTTGTTCTTGCTGGGAACAAAACACCGGTTGACATCCTTGAAGGGCAGGGGTAGCGGTTGGGGAGTTCCCCACGCCCGGTATCTTTTGTAGGAGACCTCATGCCCTTGCCCCGGATCTCAGAGACGGAATGGGAGATCATGCGGATTGTCTGGAAACGACATCCGGTGACCTCGGCAGACGTCATTGCCCAACTCCAAAAGGAAGACGCGTCTTGGAGAGCTGTCACCGCCAAGACCCTCCTCAACCGACTCGTTCGCAAGGGGGCGTTGTGTTATGAGGCCATTGGGCGGGTTTATCACTACAGCGCCACGGTGTCTGAAGCCGAGTGTGTCGCCGCGGCCACCCGTTCTTTTCTCGAACGGGTCTTTGGTGGATCCCTCACCGGTATGATGGCTCACTATGTGGAGAGTCGGAAACTCTCCCAAGCACAGTTGAATGAGTTGCGTCGGATTCTCGAATCGGATTCGTCCCAGTAGGCGCTTCCAGCTTCAGAGTCGTATTTGGAGTCGGGTCAACAGGTAGGCAAGCAACCTGCTCCCTCGTTCGGACACGTTCTGACATGAGTCCGGAGGTTATTCGCAATCTTGGATGGGATCTTCTCAGCGGTTCCGCACATGCCGCGCTGCTGGGAATACTTGTGCTGGGGGTTCGGCTTCTTCTCCGGCGGCATTTGGCTCCCCATTGGCGGTTGGTGTTGGGAAGTCTGGTGCTGATTCGGTTGGTTTGGCCTTGGGAAATTTCAACGCCAGTGAGCCTCTTCAATGTCACCGCCACCTGGTTGCCCCCCATCAATGCCTGGTCGTTTCCCATTGATGGATGGCGATGGGGCCTAGGGGTCTGGGCTGCGGGTGTTGCTGTGCGACTCGCGGGGATCATGATCGACTGGAGGCGGGTGCAGCGTTGGATTCATCAATCCCAATCGGTGGATTCCCGGTTGATCGCGCTTTGGGACGAGACGTTGCAGTCGGGGCCAAAGTTCCTGCATCGGGTTCCCATCCGTCAAACCCCTGAGGTGGCCAATCCTTGTGTGGTTGGGTTGGTTCACCCCTGTCTGCTGCTGCCGGTGGATCTGGGGAGCCAGTTTTCCGTCGAGGAGATCCGATGGATGTTCCTGCATGAGTTGGCCCACCTCCGGCGCTGTGATCTTTGGCTCAATGGGGTTTTGGAAGCGGTTCGGGCCTTCCATTGGTTCAATCCGGTGGTGGGGTGGGTCTTGCAGCGGTGGCGTGAAGATCGCGAAGAAGCGTGTGATGTTCACGCATTGTCAGCCGACGGGGTTCATCCGGTGCCTTATGGACGGGTGTTGTTGAAGTGTCTCCAAGGATCGGAGATCGGTGGTGGAAATGCGGTAGCCGTGGGTTGGCCAGGGGTCTTGAACGCTGCGCCTCGATCCCTCGTGCACCGCATCGAATCCATCGCTCGATTCCGGGCGGGGCGACGGACCTGGGTGGTGGGCGGTTGCACCGCGCTGTCCATCGCCCTTCTGGGTTTGACCGATCAAGAACCCCTGCCGCCCAGGCGGCTTTGGTTGCTCAAATCGGAGACCCTATCCCGGGTTTTGCCGGCCGATCTGGGGACGCCCAGCGTTTGATTCCCATGTTTGTATTTGGGGCTGTCGGTTCCAGGAGGCGCTGTGGACTGGAATCCGGTTCGCAAGCCGGAACAATCGCCGGGTTTCCTGGAGACACCTAACGCGTTTCCGGAGGCAGCCGGAGCGTGCTGTCCAAAGGTCGGATTTCCGGAAGTGTCTTCGATTCCACGCCGCCACCCAGTCGGGCCAGTCGCTCACCGCTGGGGCGGACCATGCGCTCGTAGCTGCCCACGGCGTCATCATAGGCCTTGGTGGCCTTGCCCAATCCATCTCGGATCCGTTCAAAGTGTTCCACGAACCGGTTGACCCGTTCATAGAGGGTTTGAGCGGCTTCGGCGATTTGTTGCGCGTTCTGGGATTGCTCATGGACTTGCCAACTCACCGCCACGCTCCGCAGCAATGCGATGAGGGACGCAGGCGTCGCCAAAAGGATGTGGCGTTCGGCAGCCCAGACGATGAGATCCCGGTCCCCCTCCAGCGCAGCACTGAAGAGGGATTCGGCCGGAACAAACAGCACCACATGGTCCAGCGCGTTGTTGAATTGGGCCGGATAATCTCGATCGGCCAACGCCTTGATGGTGGTTTTCATCTTGGCGGCGTGCTCCGCCAGGGCGGCATTGCGGCGGCTTTCCTCTTCGGAATCCACGGCGGCGAGGAACTCCAGGTCTGGGACCTTCGAGTCCACGATGATCACCCGATCGCCCGGAAGACGGACGATGAGGTCGGGCTTGGAATCTCCCTCGCGGACCTGCTCCACGAAATCGCAGTGGGCGCTCATGCCGGAAGCCTCCACCACCCGTCGCAGGGTTTCCTCGCCCCAACGGCCCCGGGCCTGATTGGAGGAGAGGACGGCGCGGAGCCGGTGGGTTTCGCTTGAAAGGGTTTGGCTGTGCGTTGAAAGCTGCTCCACCTGCCGTCGGACCTCGCCCAGAGCGGTGGATTGCAGGGATTCGCTTTGCTGGAGACGGGTTTGATAAACCTTGAGCTGATCTTCCAGCGGCTTGACCAGCGATTCGATGCGTTGTTCCCGCAAGGACAGGTCTCCTTTGGCTGACTCCTGGAAGCGGGTGAACGTTTCATTGGCCAGACGCAGGAATTCCGGCCCGTTTTGCTTGAGGGCATCGGCGCTCAGGCCTGCGAAACTTTGCTTGAGCTCGTGAAGCGCTTTATCCTGGGAGTTTCGCAATTCGGTCACCCATTGGGTGTGGGTTTCACGCAAGTTGCGCTCGGATTCCTCGTGGACACGCTGCTGTTCGACGAGGTTGGCCTTGGCAGCGGCCCCCTCGGCCGTGGCCGTGGCCAAACGGTTTTGGGTTTGGGCCAGATCGTTGCGGAGGGAGACCGATTCCGTCTCCTTCTCCCGTTGGGACTCGATGGCTTGCTTGGCCTCCCGAAGCGCGGCATCGCGGGCGGCCTCTGCGGCGGCAGCGGCGGCCTGGGCGTTGGCGGCCCGGGTTTGCCATTCCTGGGTTTCGGTCTCGCGGCGGATCGCCTGTTGGCGGAGTTCTGCCTCGAGTGCCGAGGCGGTTGAACCCGATCCGCGGCGCAGGCCTCGCACGATCCAGCCGAACGCCAAGCCCAACAACAGGCCGACCAACAATGTCATGACACGCTCCGCGGAATTCACTCCACCAGTGACCCAAAAGGCGGTCGCAGGACGCAATGTCTTTCTGCCCCCATTTCACGTGCTTTGAAGCACTGACCGACTTGGCCGGGGCGCCAACTCAGAACCGGAACTTTGGATCGGAAAAACAGCGGACGGTGATGAGTCCTTGTTTCTCGAAAGGAGTAGGGGATTTCTTGGGTAAGCCGTCGACAGGAACCTCATCGGAGCAGCGGGTTTCCACCGATGGCGGGACGCGCGCTCAGCAAGCATTTTCTGAACAGCCGGCAGGGACTCATTCGATGCACAAGAGTCCGCTCGGTGAACCTAGTTATGAAACAGTCTAGCTCCACCTTGTCGCCTCCCACCTCGAGCGTGTCGGCTCGCCCTGAGGGTGTTTTGAAGCCGGTTCCGGTGCGATTCGAGTTCCGGGATCCCACCGCACTTTCTGTGGCCGTAGCCGGCACGTTCAACGATTGGGATCCGAAGAAACACACCCTTCAACACAACGGCGACGGAGTCTGGTTTCGGGAAGCAAAGCTCCACCCCGGACAACATGAGTATTGCATGGTCGTGGATGGTCAATGGATGCCCGATCCGGTGGCTCAAGAATCTCGGCCCAACCCCTTCGGAGGGCGGAATTCGGTGCTGATGGTTTCAGCGTCGCGCAATGGATCCTCCTCAGCCCGAAAATGATTTCCCGAACCCGACAAACCACTGGACAACAGAAAGACACACCACCATGGACAGACCCACGCATGATATCGGCCACGACATGAATCGACTGGCTGAAGACGCACGAGCGCTCATTACAGCCACCGCAGATGTGGCTGGCGATAAGGTTGGAGAGGCCCGAAAACGACTGACCCTCGCCCTTGAAAACGGTGAGGAACTCTACCACCGGGCCCGGGATCGAGCCATTGCGGGAGCCAAGGTCACCGATGCCGTCATCCACCAACACCCCTATCAGGCCATTTTGGTGGGAGTCGGTGTCGGAGCCCTGCTGGGGTACTGGATGTCCCGTAAATCCGGCCGAAATGGCGGATGAACCCTATGGAGCAAACCGACGACAACCCATTGGACTGGGGGCCCATCCTCAAGCGTTTCATCCGACGACTTCTCGCGCTCGGTGAGAATCGGTTGGAACTCCTTTCAGTCGAGGTTCAGGAGGGGCGTGATCGACTGATCCAGGACTTCTTGCTCGCCTTGGCGGTTGCCGGGTTTGCCATGATCGCTTTGCTGGCCGGTTCGGCAGCGCTCGTGGTGATGTTCTGGCCTCACTCCGCGCTGGCGGTGCTCTTGGGGTTGATGACTGTCTATGGAGCGGTTGGGGTGGGTTTGTTCGTTCACCTCAACCGCAGACTGAGGGCGTGGCAGGTGCTCTCTGCTTCTCTCGAACAACTGCGCAAGGATCGCCAATGTTTGGATCATTTCATTCCATGACTCCGTTAGAGACCCGCAAACGCTTGTTGGTTGCTGAAAGCGACCTCCTCCGGGTGCAGTTATCCGAGGATGGTGAACGGTTGAAATCTGCCTGGGATCGATCCGGGGTCCGGGCCCGATTTTGGAGCGGCCTGGTCGCATCGTTGGCCGTGCTGATGAGCGGACTCAGCGCTTTGCGTCAGAACACCTCCGGAGACGCATCCAAGCACGCGTCATGGGGCGGACGGTTCCTTCAGGGTGCCAGTCTTGTCTCCACCTTGTGGCTGAGTTGGAAACGCGCTCGAGGCGGTTCCTCCTGACACACGGTGCGGCCTTCTTCTGGTCGATATTGAACCTCTTTCTGCTGCCAAAAAAATCCCCATACCATGAAAACTGAACCGATCTACAACCACCCGCGCCCGGCCCACGCAATTGAGAAACCGCCGGAGGTGAAGCCGAAACCTAAAGCCGCGACCCGGGCCAAGCTCGGATCACGAGACCTGCGAGAAGACCGAGGCACCCGGCAAATCAAGAACGCCCACAATTCCCAGACACAGCAGCACCATCCATGACGTTGTCCGGCGGTACCGTTGGTCAGCTCGACTCCCGGTGAACCTTATGAGCTTGGAGTCGGTTCATCGGTGGGGTTAGCCTGAAACCTCAGCGTTGATACCCTTCTCATGAAACCCATATCGAGTTCCCCTCACAGCAGGGCTGGTCGTTCGATTTCTGCTGGCTTCACTCTCATCGAGTTGCTGGTCGTCATCGCCATCATAGCGATTCTGGCCGGCATGCTCTTGCCGGCATTGGCCAAGGCCAAGGCCAAGGCCACCGGAGCCGCCTGCGCCAGCAACCAGAAGCAGTTGATTTTGGCGTGGCAGATGTACTCGATGGACAACAACGACTTCTTGGCTCCGACCGAGGGTTGGAGAAACAAAGCCGGCGCTGTCGTGGCACTCACGGGTGGCGGATATTGGCAGGGCCCTGTCCCGGACATCGCCAATGGCATCACCTTGGAAGAAGCTCTCAAGCGGGTTCAACGGGGCATGACCAACTCTCCGATGTGGGAGTATTGCACGGCCTTTGGTGCATACCACTGCCCGGGAGATTTGCGTTCCAAGCGGCGTCCGGGCACCGGATGGGCCTACGACAGTTATTCCAAGGCCAACGGCATGAACGGCATCCTTGGATGGGAAGCCTCGCAGCCTCCGTACCTCAAGGCTTCTGAGGTCAATTCTCCGTCCCAGTCCTTCGTCTTCATCGAGGAATCCGACCCGCGCAATTCCAACCTGGGCACCTGGGTTCTGAGCACCGATTCTCGGGGATGGATCGATCCCTTCGCCATTTTCCACGGCAACTTCAGCACCTTCTCCTTCCAGGACGGCCACTACGAGGGGCACCGATGGATCGAAGCCAGAACCATCAAGGCCGCCAAGGATTCCGCCGTGGGCATCTCCAGCTTCAATTGGGCCGGTGGGGGTCCCAACAACCCGGACTTCCGTTGGGTTTGGAACAACTATCGCCACCGCAGTTGGCGGGAGCTCTGAAATTCGCCGGAGTCGGCGCTTCAGAGATCCGCGGTGATCTCGGGTGATCGGCAGCGGGTGGAGCCTTCCAGAAGTTCAATTTCTGGCATCCGTTGTCGCTCGAGGGTTTCCATGATGAGTGATTTTGACTTCCGA
>CAMATE010000097.1 GCA_945861075.1 Akkermansia muciniphila | reverse complement strand
CATGCACGGCAATGTGTGGGAATGGTGCTCGGACTGGTTTGAGCCGTATCCCGCCAAGCCGCTGACCGATCCCACGGGTCCGGCCACGAACGGCACCAACAAGTACAAGGTCTTCAAGGGCGGTGGATGGAACCAGGACCTCCAGTATGCCGGGGCTTCCAGCCGCTTCATGATGTCCCCCTCCAACGGCATCCACTTCGTGGGATTCCGAATGGTGTTGGCGCCGCGCTGACCGTTCGCGCGTCTCACTTCGCTCTCCACACCGCCGGGGCGCTTTCGATGCCCGTACTGGAAACGGTGATGACGCGGACTTCCTTGGGCGGGGTGCCGCGGTAGGTGCGGGGCACCGAGATGCGACGGGTGGATCCCGGGTGGAGTTCGGTCTTCCAAGCCCACTCGCCTTGGGTTTGGACCACTATGGCTGAAAGGCGTCCCTTGCCGGCATTCACGTCGAGGGTCAGCGGTCCACGCCCCCCGTAACCCACCTCGATGGTTGGGGTCTCGGGTGGTTGAGAACCCAGCCAAGGCGAGGCGGGCACCAAGGCGCGATGTGCGAACGGACCCTGGATGAGCCGGGTGCCGAGGCCGTCGCGGTTTTCCTGAAGGGCTGAGGCGTTCCAGTGGATCACGCCCGAGGAATGCGTTTCGGGTCCAACCTGATCGGCCTGCCAGACGATGTCGGCGGCGGTGCGGTTCTTGCCGATGTCGGCCGAGTTGATGCCCGGCCAGAGGTGGCGCTGCCTCACATTTTCCGAGCCCCACCAGGCCAGAAGCTTGGTGAAGCGTTGTTCGGCTTGCCGTTCGGTCCAGTAGAGTTGCGGAGAGAAATAGTCGGCCATGCCTTCGCGGATCCATTTGCGGGCATCGGCGTAGAGGACTTCATGCTGATCCATGCCCTTGATGCCTTCGGGGAATCCGGGTTTCCAGATTCCGAATGGGCTGATGCCGAATTTCACCCAGGATTTTTCGCGGTGCACGGCGGTGTTCATGGCGCGCACCAAGGCGTTGACGTTTTCCCGACGCCAATCGGGCTTACTGAGCTTGCCGCCGGAGCGTTGGTAGCCGCTCCAACTGCGGTCGTCCGGGAAAGGGATCGGTGTGCCGAGACTCGATTTTTCGGGGTAGGGGTAGAAGTAGTCGTCGATGTGGATGCCATCGATGTCGTAGCGGCGGACGACGTCGGTGACGACCTTCACGGTTTGGTTGCGGGCCTCGGCGAGGCCTGGGTCAAGCCAGAGGAATTTGCCGTAGTGGACTACGAGATCGGGTTGGGACCGACTGATGTGCTGGGCGGAAACCGGTGAAATGGCCTGGCTGTAGCGCGCGCGGAACGGGTTGAGCCAGGCATGCAGTTCCAAGCCGCGGGCATGGGCTTCGGTGACTGCGTAGGCGAGGGGGTCCCAGACCGGGGTTGGGGCGACTCCCATTCGGCCGGAGATGTATTCGCTCCAGGGTTCGAGGGGGGAAGGGTAGAGGGCGTCGCAGCTGGTCCGGATTTGAAGGAGGACGGCGTTGAGGTGCCAGCGTTGTGCGGTGTCGAGGAGCGCGCGCAGTTCGGCCTGCTGGGTGGCCACGGGCAGGCCGGGTTTGCTGGGCCAGTCGATGTTGCCGACGGTGGCGATCCACATGGCCCGGAATTCTCGCGGGACGGGCGGCGGCCCCGCTGGCGCAGCCCGCAACAGGGTCGCGGCCAGGAATCCGGCGATGAGGAGGCGAAACATGGAAGAGATGCCGTGAACGTGGACCCCGCAAGACCAGCGGGCAAGGCCGGCGAGTTGAAGGAAGGGACAGGCTCCCTGGACGTTGGCCCGCCCGTGATGCAGCGTTCCTTCAGAACGCACCCGATTCATCAACGATCCTACCCCAGGGTTGCACCCTGGGCTGGTATGCGCCGCCCCGTTGGGGCGGTGCCGAACACGAGGACAGTCTCCGAGGGGCGAGATAGGGACAGGCTCCGAGGTGCCTTGAATTGAAGATGGGGACAGGCTCCCTGGACGGAAATAGGGACAGGCTCTGTGGGTCTTCTGTGGGTCATTGAGTTGAAGATGGGGTGGTTTTCTGTGGTTTTGAGAGGCGGTTCGAAGTGCCCCAACGGGGCACGGCATTCCAGCCCGGGGTGCAACCCCGGGTATGCCAAACAAGAGACCGACGCGTTCTGAAGGAACGCCGCATAACCCGGGAACACCCATTGGCGCATTCGCAAAAATGACGAAATAGGGACAGGCTCCGTTGGGGCGTTGTGGCAAGTCCGGCCTTGCTGATGCGTCGGGTTTTTGGGGACGGTTCGCACGTCATGCCTCCCAAAGCGTTGATCACCGGCATCACGGGTCAGGATGGTTCCTACCTGACGGAATGGCTCCTCGGCCGTGGGTACGAAGTCCACGGTGTCGTGCGGCGGACCAGTTCTTTGGAGCGTTCGCGATTGAGCCATCTCTACGCCGACGGCTCGGTTTACAACCAGACGCTGCATCTCCACTACGCCGATCTGGACGACCCCACGACCCTCCGACGCGTGCTGCTGCGGGTGGCTCCCGACGAGTTGTACCATCTGGCCGGACAAAGCCATGTCGGCCTGAGTTTCGACATCCCCGAATCCACCTGCGAAATGACCGCCATGGGGACGCTGCGGCTATTGGAGATGGTGCGTGATTTGCCCAAGCCACTGCGCTTGTTCCATGCGGGTTCGAGCGAAATGTTCGGACGACCTGCCGTGGCTCCGCAGAATGAGGAGACGCCATTCCAACCGTGCAGTCCGTACGGTGCGGCCAAGGTGTTCGCCACACAAATGGTCCGCATTTACCGCGAGGCGCACGGCCTCTACGCGGTGAACGGCATCCTGTACAACCACGAGTCGCCGCGACGCGGTGAGAACTTTGTCACTCGCAAGATTTGCCGGGCGGCGGCCGCCATCCGCGATGGCCGTCAGAAGGAGTTGTCGCTAGGTGATACCTCCGCGCGGCGCGATTGGGGGGATGCCCGCGACTACGTGCGGGGTATGTGGCTGAGCCTGCAGCAAGACACGCCGCGCGATTATCTCTTCGCCAGCGGGGTTCTCCATTCGGTCCAGGATGTGGTGGAAGTGGCCTTTGCTTCGGTGGGTTTGGATTGGCGACAGCACGTGCGGCAAGATCCCCGGTTCATGCGACCGGCCGAGCCGACGAATTTGGTGGGAGATGCTTCCCGGGCCCGTGCGATTCTGGGTTGGAAGCCCGAGATCGGGTTCGAACAACTCATCACCGAAATGACCAGCGCAGAACGGGCTCAGTCTGGGGCTGCCGCCTGATTTTTCGGGCGCTTGGCAGGGCGTGACTTTGCCGTGCGGGCATCGGTAATCTTCGGGAATGCGATTCTCCCCGTGGCTGCGATTGAGTTTGGGCGTCCTGTGTTTGCTGCTGCCCCGGGTGGCCATGGCCTTGCCCAGCGAAGGGCTCTTCTCGAAGACCAACCTCGTGGCGTGGTGCATCGTGCCCTTCGACTCCCAAAAACGGGGGCCCGAGGCACGGGCTGAAATGCTGGAACGGTTGGGAATCCGCCGGTTGGCCTATGACTGGCGCGCCGAGCACATTCCCACCTTTGACGCCGAAGTGGCCGCGATGCGGAAGCACCACATCGACATCACGGCCTGGTGGTTCCCGGCGGCGTTGAATGCCGAGGCCAAGGCCATTCTCGATTGCATCGAGCGCAACCAAATTCATCCGCAACTGTGGGTGACCATGGGCACCGAGCCCGAGCCGGATACGGCCCGGTTGGAGCAGAAGATTCAGGCAGCCGTGGAGACTCTGGGTCCCATTTGCGCCGAGGCCCAGAAACGCGCATGCACCGTGGCCTTGTACAACCATTTGGGTTGGTTCGGTGAACCGGCCAACCAGGTGCAGGTGATCGAACGGCTGCAAAAGAACGGTCATTCTAATGTCGGCAGCGTCTACAATTTCCACCACGGGCACGGGCACCTCGCCGATTTTGAGCGGCACTTCAAGACCCTGAAACCGCACCTGCTGGCACTGAACCTCAACGGCATGGTCCGTGACGGTGACAAGGCGGGCAAAAAGATCATCCCGCTGGGAACCGGCGATGAGGAACTACGGCTGATGAAAATCGTGCAGGCCTCCGGTTGGCGCGGGCCAATCGGGATCATCGGTCATACCGAAGAAGACGCCGAGGTGAAGCTGCGCAAGGAGTTGGATGGCTTGGAAAAACTCATGGCCAATTCGGCGAGGTCGGCCCAGTCAGCCGGAGAGCCGCCGGCTTCGGGTCGCGAACCGGGAGTCCAAGCCGAGAAGGATTGGGTGGACAATCGATGGCAGCGCTCGGAAGTCGGCCCGTTCTTGGCCTCCAGTGTTCGGTTGCCGGACGGATCCTCGGTGGTCCGCGGTCTCACGGTGCGTTTGGGCCATCAGGGGAGCGTGCTGTACGACCTTGCCCAAGGATCGGTGCGCGCGGTGTGGTCAGGCGGATTCTTGAAATTCGATGCGACCCGATTCGGCTTGATCGGCACGCCCGTTCCCGAGGGCACCGTGCTGTGGACCTCGGATATCCAGCGGCCGGAGAAAGTGGCTGCGGTTCGTTTTCTGGGCCAACACCACACCCCCAGCGGAGTGGTGCTGGACTGGGAAGTGCAGGGGGTATTGCTTCGCGAACGACCGGAATGGGTCGCCACGCCGGGTGGGCCGGCATTGGTGCGTCATCTGACCATTGGATCGCGAACCACCCCGATTTCCTGGTGGGCGGCTGGACATTTGCGCGGTCGGCAATTAACGACGGAGGCCTCCGAGCAGCGTGCGGCTTTCCGGATAAAGCTGGGTGCGACTCAAGCGGGCACCGAGTCCGTCCGCTCGCTGCGCTTGATGCGCAACACCGACGCGAATACTGCGTCAGCGGCGGCCGTGCTCGGTGGTCAGAATTTGCAACTCGACTCGACGACTCGGGAGGCCGGCGGTGTGGCCCAGGTTTCCAGCGTGCTCACGCTCCAGCCCGGCGCAGCGGTTTCCGTGGACCTCGTTCTGTGGGGCGGTGCCGCGACCACCGCCTCTAAGTTCGACGGTTGGGCCAAGGCGCAGAAGTCCATTCGCTTACAAACGGAGAACATCCCAACGGCTCCAGACGTCGCCGAACAAATCACCCGAGGCCAACGGGGCTTGGAGACGGGGCCGTTCGCCGTCGATACCCTGACCTTGCCGTATGACAACTCCTATCAGGCGCTGCTCTTCGCCTCCGGCGTGGACTTCACGGCCGACGGTGCGGGCTATGTGTGCACCATCCATGGCGATGTTTGGCGGGTGACGGGCATCGATGGGGGATTGCAGTCGCTGCACTGGAAACGGGTGGCCTCAGGTTTGTTCCAGCCGCTCGGGCTGAAGGTTCGCGGCGATCGGGTGTACGTCTTGGGCAAGGACCGCATCACGCGTTTGGACGATCTCAACCACGACGGTGTGACGGATTTCTACGCGACCTTCTATGACGGCATCGCGACCTCGCTGGGAGGGCACGACTACGTGACCTGTCTCGAGGTGGATCAGGAGGGCCGATTCTATTACGCCGATCCGCAAGGCGTTCACCGGGTTGCCGCTGATGGCAAGTCGGCCCAGACCTTGGCCTCGGGTTTCCGTAATCCCAATGGCATGGGGGCCAGCCCGGATGGGCGTGTCATCACGGTGGCGCCGCAGCAGGGCACCTGGACGCCCACCAGCGAAATCGTGGAAGCCCAATCAGGCGGTTGGTACGGATTCGGTGGCCCGAAGGCCGACCACAATCCGCCCCTCGGACGCGACTGGCCGCTGTGCTGGATTCCCCACACGGTGGACAACTCCAGTGGATCGCAGGCGTGGATTCCTTCCGGCCAATGGGGAGAACTGGGTGGCCAGATGATGCACCTGCTTTGGGGACGTTGCGGGATGATGCTCGTGTTGCGGGACACCCACGGGGCGGTGGCCCAGGGCGCGGTGGTTCCGTTGCCGGTGAAGTTCTTGAGTGGGCCCAACCGGGCCTCCTTCCGCACCCAAGACAGTTCTCTGTATGTCGCCGGCAGCACCGGGTGGCAGACGAGTGCCGTAAAGGACGGGGCCGTGCAACGCGTGCGGCGGACGGGCAAGCCCTTGCACAGCCCGGTGGGCTGGAAACAAGACGGTGCCTCTCTGGAGTTCACCTTCGCTGAGAAGCTGGACCCGGCTGCTGCTGCCGATGCGGGCAGCTTCGGGGTGCGCCGCTGGAACTACCGCTATACGCAAGACTACGGCTCCAAGGAGTGGTCTGTGGTGGACCCGAAAAAAGAAGGCCGGGATGAGGTCGAGGTGAAGTCAGCCGCGCTCTTGCCGGACGGAAAAACCGTGCGACTGACGCTGGCCGATGCGCGCCCGGCCATGCAGTACGAGTTGCGCTACGACGTCGGTTTTCGCGGGCAGGTGTGGTTCAGCCTGCACGGCCGTTGAACCTGGGAAGGTGATGGTTCAGCGGGAGGCCGTCGGGGTTCCCGAGGCCTCGATGAACACGTCCATTTGCTGGCCGGCGTAGAGCCGCAAATCTGTCCGGTCGAGGCGGTAAATGGCCTGCAGCACCCGTGTGTCCACCCGTTCAATGCTGTCGCCAGTCAGGGATCTCTTGGGGATGACGAAGGGCTCGAAGCGGACGAAGCTCAACGGGGAGGCTAGGGCCGCATTGCCCCGTACATGCCCCTTGGCCCGGGTCCCCGGCTGGACTCGCCACGCCTCGTGTTCATCGATGTCCACCCTCAGGTGCAGTGGACTCAGGTTGCCGAGCAGGAGGAGTGGCGAAGTGGGAGCACCGGCGGCGTTGGCAAACTCTCCGGGACGGATCTTCAGTTGAAGCACCGTGGCATCCATGGGGGCCAGGATGGTGCTTCGGGTGATCTCGGTTCGCACGGAAGCTGCGGAGGCCTCGGCGACGGCGACTTCGGCCTGAGCTTCCACCACGCGTGCCTGGGACACCTTGAGGGCAAACCGCGTCCGAATGAGTTCATCCTCACTAATGACCGTGCTGCTGCGAAGTTTCAGTGAGCGCTCCAGGCGATCGTTGAGGTCCTCCACCTGGCACTGGGCCGTTGCCTGTCGGGCGCGGGCGGCGGTCAGTTGGGATTCATGCACGGCCAACGAGGCCTGCAGCGCACGCGTATCGAGTCGGAAAAGGGGGGTTCCGGCGCGCACCGATTGATTGAGGGTGACCAGCACCTCGGTGACGACGCCCGAGAGCGGCGTGCCCACGCTGATGTGCTCGGTGCTGGCTTCGATGAGCCCGACGGCGGCGACGGTGTCGGTGAACGACGAAGCTGGCGGGGGCGACACGGGTTCAGTGACTTCCCGGACTGGCTGAGTGCGCACCACGGATACGGTGGCGAAGAGAGCCGCACCAGCGGCGAGCACGGGCAGGAGGTATTGCTTCATGCGGAAGGGTGTGAGTTTCGGGACGATCCCAGGTGCGGGTTTGCAACGGTGCGTTGTCCCGGTTCGACGTGGGTGATGTGTCCGTCATCCATGCGGGCGATGACGTCGGCAAAGTGAAAGACCCGGCTGTCGTGGGTCACCACGATGACCGCCCGGTCCGGATGCACGGCGGCCGAGGCAAGTAGTTCCATGACCGCCTCGCCTGTGGCGTGATCCAGTGCGGCCGTTGGCTCGTCGCAAATGATCAGCCGGGGTTCGTGAACCAGAGCACGGGCCAGTGCCACTCGTTGCTGCTGTCCGCCGGACAATTGGCGCGGATAGGAGCCGGTTTTCGAACCCAGCCCCAGCCGGTCGAGCAGCGCGGCCGCACGGTCCACCGCTTCGCGCCGGCGAATACCGGCTGCCAGCAGTGGGATGGCCGCGTTCTCCGCCGCGGTGAGGGCCTGCAACAGGTTGTACTGCTGGAAGACAAAACCCAGGTGGCTTCGGCGGAAGAGGACACGTTCTGGGTGGGGCATCCGGGCGAGATGGTTTCCAAAGAGACTCACCTCGCCAGAAGAGGTCTCCAGCAAGCCCGCGATGACAGAAATCAATGTGGTCTTGCCGCAGCCGCTGGGCCCCACCAGGAAGCTGAGTTCGCCCCGCCGCACCGTGTAGTCCACCCCGCGGAGCACCTCCACGCGGGCGTCGTCTTCGCCAAAGTGTTTTCGGATTCCGGTGCACAGCACGGCGGTCGAATCGGGAGGCGTCATGGTGGGAGTCAGCGGAAGACCGCGGCGGGTTCCAGGCCGCGCACATGGCGGAAGCTGGCGTACAGGGCGATGCCCGTGACCGAGGCCAGTGCGAGGCAAGTGCCCAGTGCGATCTCCCAGGGCAAGTAAAGGCTTCGTAGGAAGGGTTGCGTGCGGATGACGTTGCACACGGCCGCCGCGATGCCGCTGCCAAAGCACGAACCCAACACCAACACCACCGCCCCTTGGAGCAGGATCATGGTTCCGAGTTGGCGATCGGTTGTTCCGACCACCTTGAGCATGGAGATGGGGCGGGCGTTTTCCTTGATGAACATCAGGAAGGTCTGTCCCGTGATGGCGGCGCCGACGATGAGTCCAATGGTGATGGTGACCATGAACAGCATGGGGACGCCCTGGCTGCCGTAGAACCACATGGCATCGGCGGCGAACTGCTCGGTGGTCCGGGCCCGCAGGCCTCCGAGGGTGTTGATCTTCTGGCAGATCTCCCCGGGGTTTCCTCCCGGCGCCGATCGGGCCAGGATGAAGCTCGTCATGTGCTGCTCGCCGAGGTTGAGAGCCGCCGCCGTCGACCGGGAGGTGTGCAGCATCGGGAGTCCCGTGAAGGGGGCCGCGATATCGGACACGCCGACAATGCGGATTCGATGGTCCCGGATCTTCAGCGATCGGCCGGGTCGGTACGGCTCGCCCGGGAAGAATAGTTCATGGCCGCCCGGATCGATGATGGCTGTGTCGAGTTCTCGGATCGCATCGGCCCGGCCGACCCGCATCCGGTTTGGAAGCCCGGCGAGGCTGGCATCGTCGATCCCGAGTACGGTCACGGTGTTGAGCCGTCCGCCCTCGGAGCGACCAATGGCGTCGATCTTGAGCAGCGGGGCGGCCCAGGCGATTCCGGGCACCCCGCGGACTCGCATCAACTGGATGTCGCGCATCGCCTTGACCTGGTCGAAGCACTCCACATCCGGCTCGGTGACCCATAGGTCGGCGTCCTCGACGTCTCGAATTTGTGCCGCGGTCATGGACAGCATCGTCGCCAGGATCGCCGCCTGATTTTGCATCAGGAAGACCGCCAGCGAGACGGCGACGATCATTGCGGCGAACTTGGCCCGGTCGTTCCGGAGCATTTGAAGGCCCACCCAATTCATCGGGATCCCTTCTTGCGCGGGGTGCGTGACCCGAGGGCGCGACCGATGAACTCCAAAAAGCCCCGGGTCAGAGCCCGCGCATCCAGATGTGGATCGAAGGTGGCCCGCAGGATTAGGCCGTCGAAAGCGGCGAAGATCAGGCAGGACAAGACCATCGGATCGGTCTCGGATTCGATGGCCCCGGATTTCTGGGCGGCTTGGACGAGGGATGCCAGTCGACCCTGAAGCACCTGATAGCTTTCCCTCAAACGGGCCGCCACGGCGGGATTGCGCGAGGCCTCAGCCGCTGTCTCGACCCACAAATTCAGGAGCCCCCGGTTTTCCAAATCCTGGAGCCCCAATTCCGCCAAGGCCTCCAATGCGGGCAGCAGTCCCCTCTCGATCGGTAGCCCATCTATCGCGGCCGCCCACCGGGATTGATCCGCCTCAATGAGCGCCTCAATGAGGGCATCCTTGCTGGGGAAATACCGGTACACCGAGCCCGGACTCATGTCGGCCGCTGCGCAGATGTCCTTCATCGACGCCGCATGGAAACCGCTCTGGACGAACACGCCGCAAGCCGCTTTCAGAATGGATTCCTTCCGTTCCGGAAAACTTCGGTTGCGTGTGCCTGCGGATTTCATAAACGCGAGCGACTGTTCGCTCGCGTTTGTCCCGAGTCAAGTCGGAGGGGTGTGAAGTCTGTGAAAAAGCGCCGGCCGGAACGAAGCCCGGACCGGCGCTGGAATGGGTGACACCCGCTTCAGATGCCTTCCAGCTTCAGGCGGATCAGCAAGTCGCGGGTGGCGTTGATGCCCTCGCGTTCCGGGAGTTTTTCGCCTTCGTACTCGATGCCCACGAAACCGCGGTAGCCGGCGTCCAAGACAATCTTCATCATCTTGCGGTAGTCGGTTTCCATGCAGTTGCCGTCGTTGTCGAATTGGTAGGACTTGGCGCTCACCGCCTTGGCATAGGGCATCATCTCGGCGACCCCTTTGTAGCGGTCGTAAGTTTCGCCGGGACGGATGGTGAAATTGCCAAAATCGGGCAGGATACCGCAGTTGGACTTACCCACGAGCTTCATCACTCCGGCCAGCCATTTTCCGTTGGAACTCAGGTGGCCATGGTTTTCGACGATGCAGTTGAGGCCCATCGGGCGGCAGAACTTGGCCAATTGGCTGAGGCCGTCGGCTGCGCGTTTCTGCTGTTCCTCAAAGGATCCGACATCGTTGGTCTCAGCGTTGACCCGGATCGAGTGACAACCCAGAAACTTGGCGGCCTCGGCCCACTTGCGGTGGTTCTCGACGGCCTGCTTGCGCTTGGCCGCATCCGGGTCGCCGAGGGCTCCTTCGCCGTCGCACATGATGAGCAGGCTGCGAACCCCTTCGCTGTCGGCCCGATCCTTGAATTCCTTCAGGTAGCCCTTGTCCTTGACCTGGTCTTTGAAGAACTGGTTGACCAGCTCAATGCCGTCCAAGTCGTGCGTTCGACGGGCCACGATGGGGAAGTCCATGTGGGTCATCTTCTTCCCGAACAGGGCCTTGTGGTACGACCACTCAGCCAGGCTGATCTGGAAGGATCGATCCCTCTCCTTGGCCGGCCACAGGGAACACCCTGTGGTGGCCAAGACGGCGGCCATCGATGCCTGACCAAGAAAGTGGCGGCGATTCATGGCGATGGATGGCGCGGATCGATGCGGATTAGTGGGCCGGGGCCGAACCACCCGAGGTTGCAGCAGCCACCGACTTCGGCGGGTGGAAGAACAGCGCCAGTGCCACCGCGGCGGCCGTGGAAGCGAAGAGCGGCACCAGGA
>CAMATE010000096.1 GCA_945861075.1 Akkermansia muciniphila | reverse complement strand
CTATCCTGATTCCGAGTCCAAGAAAACCGCCTGAGACGATGCCGCTGCCCGACCTCATCGAGATCATTCCTCCGCCATCGCCTGCTTACGTGTCCATCACGGTGCCGGGATCCAAGAGCATTACCAATCGTGCGCTCATCTTGGCAGCTTTGTCGTCCGGCACGGTCACGCTGACCGGGGCCCTCTGGAGCGAGGACACCCAGGTGATGACCGAGTGCTTGCGCCAGATGGGTTTTGCCGTGGGGGTGGCTCCCGACTTTGCCGAGGAAGCCAACCGCGTTATCCAGGTGGTGGGGCAGGGCGGACGCATACCGAAGGCGGGCACGGAATCGTCTCCCTTGGAATTGCATGTGGGCAACGCCGGAACCGCGGCCCGTTTTCTGGCCGCGATGGTTTGCTTGGGTGAGGGCTGTTACCGCTTGTCGGGAGTGCCCCGGATGCACGAGCGCCCCCAGGCGGCCTTGCTGCAAGCGTTGCGGTCTTTGGGCTACCGCGTCGATGCGCCCGGAGACCGTTTGCCCGCGGTCATCCATGGCACCGGTCCCCGTCGCGCTTCGTGTCAGGTGAGTGTGGCAGAAAGCTCACAATTCGCCTCGGCCTTGCTGCTTCCGGGACGAGTCGCGGGTTGGAAGGTGGAGGTGTCCGATGCCAATCCGGATGAACTGCCGTATGTCGAAATGACTCGTCTCCTGATCGAGTCGTTCCCTCATTCGGGTGGAGAATTTCAGATCGAACCCGACGCCTCGAGCGGCAGCTACTTCTGGGGGGCCTCCCGATTGTTGGGTAAAAACCGGGTTGATGTGGCGCGTTGGCCGGGTTCGGGCTGGCAGGTCGATGCGCGCTATCCCGACTTTCTCGATCTTCCCTCCGAGGTGTCCCGCGAGCGCGACTTGGGTGACAGCATCATGACTGCCATCGCCTTGGCTCCGCTGGAAGACCACCCGGTTCGCTTCACCGAGTTGGGTCGCCTGCGTCTTCAGGAATGCGAGCGCGTTCATGCACTGCGCACGGAATTGACCAAGTGCGGAGCCAGTGTGGCCGAGTCCGGAGACTGTTTGTTGATCCGCCCATCCATCTTGCATGGGGCGGAGATCGAAACCTATGACGACCATCGCATGGCGATGTGTTTCGGCATGCTCGGACTCAGAATCCCAGGGATGCGCCTGCGCAATCCGCGCTGTGTCCGCAAGACCTTCCCCAATTTCTTCCGCAAATTGGCCGGGACGCCGCCTTTTGGTCTGGGAGCGATCATTCTCGATGTCGCTACGGGTCGTGTGCTCCCTCTGAACGAACTCAACGCCGAATGAAGTCCCTCTCTCTCAAACTGCCTCAGGTCATTGCCGTCGATGGACCGAGCGCCTCGGGCAAGGGGACCTTGTCCCGTCGCATGGCCCGCGAGTTGGGCTACATCTATGTCGATTCAGGCGCGATGTACCGGACTCTCGCCTGGCACTGTCTCCAGCGCGGGATTCGATTGGAAAAACCCATGGCTGAGGCCGATGAGAAAGCCGTCATCCGCCAGCTTCGCAGTTGGAAATGGGAGCTTCGGGTGATCGACGGCCAAGCCTGGATCCACGTGGATGGCTATTTCCCGGCGACGGAGATCCGCACCGATGTTGTCGAGAAAGCGGTACCGGTCGTGGCGCAAATCGGCAAGGTTCGTGACTGGATGGTCGCCCGCCAGCGGGACTGTGCTGCTCTGGGGCCCTTGGTGATGGAAGGGCGAGACATCGGAACGGAAGTGTTTCCGCTGGCTCCGGTGAAATTCTTCCTCGAGGCCGACGCGGCCGAGCGTCAGCGGCGGATTGCTGACCGCGGTGGTTCCACCGACGGAGCCTGGCGGGACAGCATGGACATCCATCGGAAGAAGGGCGCGTTGATCCCGGCCTTGGATTCCATTCGCATCAACAACACGGGACAGACGCCGGACGAAACCTTTGCCGTGTTCATGGGCCATGTCCGTGAACGTCTGGGTTCCCTACCGAGTCCCGGAATTCCCAAGCGCGGCTGAACCGATGACGCCGATCTACCGAATGATGCGGATCGGTGGGTGGCTGAGCCGGAACAATTCAACTGAATCGTTCCAGCTGAGCCGAAGTTTGAGCCGGTTGTTGGGATCGTGGGTATGGTTGGGGCTTGTTGCGGCGCTTCACCGGGTCGAGGCAGCCGGCAACGAAGTGTTGGTGATTTACAATGCGCAGATGCCCGCCTCCGAGGCGGTGGCGCGTCACTACGCCCGGCGGCGGTCTGTTCCGGATTCTCAACTCCTGGGCCTTCGGCTTCCGGAAACAGGGACCATTTCCCGCGCCGAATACACATCGGCCATCGAGGAACCGGTCCGCAAATACCTCGTGGACAAGGGATTGGCGGAGTGGGTTCCGGATTCCAGCCCACTGCCGCAAGGCCGCAAGTCATCGGCCAAGAATCGTCTGCGTTTGATCCGTTCGGAGATCCGCTACCTGCTTCTTTGCTACGGGGTCCCGTGGTACATCCCGCAGGATCCGTCGATGCGCAGTGACATCCAGGGAATCCCTGCTCAATTCCAGCGCAATGACGCTTCGGTGGATGACGAGTTGGCCTTGTTGCCCCGCCTCGGTTTCTACGATCCGATCGCGACCGCCCCTAATCCGGTGGTCGGGGCCACCAACGCCGGCCGGATCCATCCGACCAACGGGGTTTTCATGGTAACCCGGTTGGATGGGCCCACGCCGGACATTGCTCGTGGCCTGGTGGACAAGGCGCTGGAGGCCGAGTCGCGCGGACTTTGGGGACATGCCTACATCGACATGCGTGGCCTCACGAATGGCCCCTATTTGGCGGGTGATTTGATGATCACCAATGCTGCCATGGCGGCCAAGCGACTGGGTTTCGAAACCTTCGTGGACAATCAGCCGGCGAGCTTAGGCGTGGGGTATCCACTCAGTCAGGTGGCCTTGTACGTTGGGTGGTATGACAGCGGGGTGACGGGCCCGTTCTATCGGGCCAACGTGGAGTTTCTGCCGGGAGCCTTTGCTTATCACTTGCATTCCTTCAGTGCGGCCAATTTGAGATCCGCCTCCGAAAACTGGGTGGGCCCGCTTTTGGCACGTGGGGTCACTGCAACCATGGGGTGTGTGGCTGAGCCTTATTTGGATTTCACTCCGAATCCGTCGATGCTGTTGGAGCGTTGGGGATACGTCGGGATGACCTTGGGCGAGGCGTCAATGGCCGCTCATCCCGTGTTGTCGTGGCAAACGGTGGTGGTGGGTGATCCCTTGTATCGGCCCTTCGGGCGTCCGCTGGCTGAGGACGGAAAACGCCTGGATATCGCCAATGATCCTTGGACCGCCTACGCGCTGATCCGACATGCCAATCAACAACTCATGGCAGGTCGACCCGCGGAAGCCGTTCGGGATCAATTGGAGCAGCAGCGCTGGGCCACCAACCACGCGACCGTGGCCGAAAAGATCGCGCGGCTTTACTGGACGGGGATCCGAGTCCGCAGGGCCTTGGAATGGTACGATACGGCTCTGAGTCTCACCAATGCCACGGCGATGCAGCGCCGGCGTTTATTGTCGGACAGCATCGAGGCGCATCGTGTTTTGGGGCAGCCCGCCGAGGCATTTCGTTGCTTGGAACAGCTCATCGCCCATTCACCTCCGGATGTGGATTTCCAGGAGTTGCGTATCCGCCAATTGCAGTTCGCCCGCGAAATGCGGGATGTGGAGAAGGTGGCCGCCATTTCCAATGAAGTCCGCCGCTTGAGTGCCAAGCCGTGATCCGGTGGCCACCCCGTCGCAGCCATGACCCCAGAAACCCTTCGCCGCCTCGCTGAGTCGGATCCCGTGATGGGACGCCTCATCCAGAGGATCGGTGGCTGCACCTTGAATCCGGAGCCTCAGCGAACTCCGTTCGAGTCGCTGGTCCGGGCCGTGGCCCACCAGCAACTGCATGGCAAGGCGGCTGAGACTATTTTGGGGCGGTTTCTCGCGCGATTCCCGAGCCGTCGGTTTCCCAAGCCTGAAGACCTTGAATCCGTCACCGATGCGGACCTTCGGTCCTGCGGTTTTTCTGGCTCAAAAGTCGCGGCCATCCGCGACATCGCCGCCAAGGCAATGGATGGCACCGTGCCGACTTCGCGGAAGATCCGGACCTTGTCCGATGACGACATCGTCGAGCGACTGAGCGCCTGCCGCGGGGTGGGGCGGTGGACCGTTGAAATGCTGCTCATCTTCAAGTTGGGGCGCCCGGATGTTCTCCCCATCGACGACTTTGGAGTTCGGGAGGGTTTCCGTGTGACTTACGGACTGGACCTCCAACCGCGGCCGAAGGAATTGCTGGCCTATGGTGAGCGTTGGCGTCCCTTCCGGACAACGGCGGCTTGGTACTTGTGGCGCGCTGCCGATGCCGCCAAGGAAGCAGCCAAGGTGTCGAAACCCTGAGTTGTGGGTCAGGACGTGGGGTGAGGTGGGAATGCGACCCTCACCGCTCCTATCCGGGTTTTTGGCTCATCGGGTAGTTCTTCACCAAGGCTTGAGCCGTCTCGCGGAGGATGCTCACCAATTCGGGCGGGCTGAGCACCGTGGCGTGGGCACCCCATCCGAGGATCCATCGGCTGATTTCCTCGAGGCTCCCCAAACGCAGTTGCAGTTCAACCCCTTGGTCGGGCAGTTCCACCAGCACCTGCGAGGGATGCCAGCGTTTCTCGCGGATGTAGTCGGCCACGGCTCGGTTGAATCGGATGCGGACCTCGAAATCCCCACTGCGCGAGTACACGCCAAAGCTGTCACTCAAATGCCGTTCCAATGCGAACTTGGCCGGTCGCTGGAAGGTCTTTCCGGTCGGCACCGCCTCGACAATTCGGGAAGGCACGAAGGTTCGGATTGCCTTGCGGAGGTGGTCGTGTGCAAAGAGGTACCAGTCCCCATTCACATTGCCGATATGGTACGGATCCACCGTGCGCTCTTCATTCGAGGCGCCAGGTTTGCGGTAGGTCAGGCGCAATGTTTGGCCCGCGGCTGCGGCCTGGGCCAGACGATCGATGATCCCGAGGTCGACGTTGGGTTCAGCGGTGGTGCGGAACGAGATGGTTTGAGTCCATTCCGCCAGATTGAGGGAGACGGTGTCTGGTAAGGAACGTTCGAGTTTCTTGAAGGCGGTCAGCAGGCGTTTTTCGAACGGGGTGCCGCGGTACTGCTGGAGCGCTTTTTCTGCGACCACCAGTGCGAAGAGTTCTCCTTCGGAGATTTGCAAGGTGGGGAACGCATCGACCGGCTCAGTGTAAAAGAACCCATAGCGCTGGGCGCTGTAGTCGATGGGCAGGCCCATCCGGTCGCGCATGAAGTCGATGTCGCGTTGGATGGTCTTGGTGCTCACCTCGAACTCGCGGCTCAGGAAGGAGGCGTTCGGATACTTGCCCGAAGCGATGGCGGTGTGGATGCGCATCATCCGCTCCAAGGGCGGTCGGGACATGGGCAGCTCACGCGCAATCTTCTTCATCCCCCCAAACTGTTCCGAGACCGAGTGATTGCCAACACTGGAGCCGCCGGTTGAATGGATTCCCGAAAGCGTGTTTCTCCGCGCTTTGGGCTTTTGTCTCAGGGCGCTGCCGTCTTCCAATTCACTGCATGACGGATCCGGAGGCGAAGTTAGTGATCGGCATCGAATGCGGTGGCACACGTACTGTGGCGTTGGCTGCGGCGCTGGGGTCGCGAGAACCCTTGGCTCGTGTGGAAGCCGGGGCGGCCAACTTGCGACTCATCTCCGACGCCCAACTCGAGTCCCATTTCAGTGCGCTGAAATCCCGCCTGCCCGATCCGGTGGCCATAGGCATTGGCATGGCCGGGGTGCGGACCGAGGAAGACCGCCAACGACTGCGGACCTGTGTGGCGCGGGTCTGGCCCGCCGTTCCGGTTCGCGTCGACCACGACTTGGTGAGTGCGCTGGAGGCGGCGTCCTTGGATGCCAGCGATGCGGTTCATGCACGGGTGATCATCCTGAGCGGGACCGGTTCTTGCTGTTTTGGCCGGAATCGCCGCGGCGTGACGGCCAAGGCAGGGGGATGGGGCCATCAGTTGGGAGATCAAGGCAGCGGTTACGCCATCGGATACGCCGGATTGCGCGAGTCCATTCGTCAACTGGAGCAGATGGGCCGCGTCGGTGCTCTGGGACGTCGGCTTCTCAAAACGGTGGGGTTGCAAGACTCCGAAGCGTGGGTGGGTTGGATGCAATCGGTTTCCAAGCGCGAGGTCGCCGCCTTGGCGCCTCAAGTGTTTGCGGCGGCGGCTCAGGGTGATCCGGGTGCTCAGCAGGTCATCGAACGGTGTCTGGGTGAATTGCTGGAGCTGGCGTTGGTTTGTGCCGAGCGGTTGGATCGATCGGGCCGGGGACGGGTGGAATTCGTGTTGGCGGGCAGTGTTTTCCTGCGCCAACCCGGATGGCTCCCCCACATCGAGAGTGTTCTCCGGAGCGCGCGTCCTCAGGCGGTGGTTCGCACTTTGGGTCGAGAGTCGGCTTGGGGTGCGGTGGTCCTTGCTGAGCAGGCTCTGGCCGCCGGAGAAATTCTCGCGGTGGCGGAAACCTCGAAGTCGGCGGTGGTGATGCCTCCGCCCATCCCGCGCCCGGGATCAACGGGCGTTTCACCGACGGAGCTGCGGAATCCACGGTCCCGGCAACTGGACCGCATGCCTGTCAGCCAGGCGATCGAGTTGATGTTGTCCGAGGACTCACAAGTACCGAGCGCCATCGCTCCACATCGAGCAGCCTTGGCGCGGTTGATCCGCTTGGCTGAAGCCGCCATCCGCATGGGTGGGCGATTGATTTATATCGGCGCAGGGACCAGTGGCCGCCTGGGTGTTTTGGACGCGAGCGAATGCCCTCCGACCTTTCGTACTCCGCCCGAGTGGGTCCAGGGCATCATGGCCGGCGGCGAAAAAGCCCTGCACACGTCCGTGGAAGGGGCCGAAGACGATGCCGAAGCCGGTCGCGAGGCGCTTCGACTTCGGACGGTTTCTTCGAAGGATGTGGTGGTGGGTATCGCCGCTTCCGGCAGGACTCCCTATGTCTGGGGCGGTCTGGCTGCTGCCCGTGAAGCTGGAGCCCGCACCGCGTTGCTGTGTTTCAATCCGCACCTGAAGTTCTCCCGAAGCTTCCGGCCGGATGTCGTTCTGGCCATCGACGTCGGCCCGGAGGTGCTCACCGGATCCACGCGGCTCAAGGCCGGCACCGCCACCAAGCTGGTCCTCAACATCCTGAGCACCCTCACCATGGTCCGCCTCGGGAAGGTGGAGGAGAACCTCATGATCGATCTCAACCCCTCCAACGTGAAACTGCGCGATCGAGCGTGTCGTATCGTGCAAGAGTTGACTCTAGCGACTCCGGAGATGGCTCAATTGGCCTTGGAAGCGTCCGGTTGGCGGGTCCAAGCCGCCGTTCAGGCGCTTCGCCAAAAGCGTTCGCGGACTTGATCCCGGGCCAGACGGACCCTTGTCTGAGGAGCCTTGTGCCTGAGACCGGCCAGACACAGGCGACCAAACACAGCCGCTCAGAACGCATTTGCCAATCGCTCGACAGGGTGTTTGCTATCGAGAAGCACTTTTTCAGGGGTAAATTCATGAATCCCACGGTCATGCATGGTTTGGCGATCGGGCTGCTGGTTAGCTTCGGTATGGTCATTGGCATAGCCATCGTCTTCGCCACGCTCTACCGCAGACACCTTCGAACCCTGCGGTTGGCCCAACGGTGGATGGATCCGCTCACGCCGCTCGTTGGATCTAGTCGGATGGCTCTCGCCTTGCCGTTTCCCAACCGATGGTTGGCCATTCGCAGTTCCAACACGGCTTATTTGCGTGAAATGCTCATCCTTGGCCCCGAAGAGTGCCCCCGGTGGTCCGAGGCGCTGGTTCGAGCGGGCGAACGGCGGGTGTTCGTTTCACCCCCTTTGAATGGATGGACCTTGGTCATCGGCGCCGCCATTCCGGATCCGGCTTCCGACATCGATCAGTTGTACCGGTATCTGACCCACGTGAGCCGCATGGTGGGTGAAGTCCAGTTCTTCGCCGCAAACCGGGTCCTCAATCACCATGCCTGGGCTTCGCTTCGGGAGGGCGAGGTGGTTCGAGCCTACGCCTGGGCCAGTGAGACGCTCTGGAATCAGGGGGATACCTCCTTGGACGAACGGTTGCTGGGGCTCGTTTCCCACGACTATGCAGAAACGGTCGAGGGACCCGGAATTTGCGGTGGACCCAACGAACAGCAAAACACCGAACGGGTCACCTTGCTCGCGCGGCGGTGGAGCCTCGATCCCGGCGAAGCCAGTGCGCAAATCCTGAGTTTGGAGGCCTCCACCCGTCTTCGTCGTGACGACGGTATTGAGGGTGGCGATTGAGTGGTTAAAACCCGCAGTTACTTCGGTGGCTGAGGCGCAGTTCTCTGAACTATTCTCGGGACTTGAAGCTGAGCGCATCCGGGTGAACCCTGTCTTTGGCGTTCAATCCCTGCTCGCCACACCTAGGCCATGACCCGTTCCATTGGACTGAATCCTCCGAATCCGACCGATCTCCATCGGCACATCAATTTGAAACTGGCTGAGATGGGGATGACTGGAGTCCCCCTGTCCGGCGGAGCGGCCACGTTGGATTCCTTGTTGGAGTCTTTCATTGCCCAAGGCCGAGAAAAGGATCGGCTGCTGGCCCGTTACGCCAGCCCTGTCGATCGGCGGATCAATAATTTCCTGCACGACTACTTGTCCGACACCTCGGTGCCCCGCGAATTGCCGCGCAACAGCTTCGTCTTGGACCAGTATGGGTTGGCGCGCGTGTTGTCTCTTCCGCCCGACAAGGACGAGGTCGCCTCGCCCATGCTGCGGAGCTACCGGTTGCGCAACGGGATCTTGCACAATCCCAAGTCGGACCGGCGGACGACGGCAGGCATCTTCCACGTCACCGAGGGAGGCTTGCCGATTCCGGACGACAAGAAGGGTGTTCCGAAGGCGGTGTTTGGCGATTTGCTGGCTCGGGCCCTTCAGCCTCCCGAGGAGTTGATGCGCCTGCCATTCACCTCATCCGGAGACGCTCCGGCGGCCTGTATGGTCTCGCTGCTCATCCGGCCTGTCATTTGCCCGGAGGTGCCCGGTGTGACGCCCCGCAAGAGCATGGAGATCCGGTTCTTCGTGCCGGGATCGCTGGTGGCCAATCTGGACTTCGTTGAGAGCATCTTTGGCAATGCAGGTGACCCGGTGCTGCCTGAAAATGACGCGGCCCTCGATGCCGAGCACTGGAGCGGCCACACCGGCTGCGTGATTCTGGCCCCGCACCTCAACGGTCTCACCAAGAAGGAGGTTGGTCTTCCGCATCGCGACGAAGCCACTGAGCGCCAGCGTCGGGACGGCATGTGCTGGACCGATCCCCGCGAACTCTACAACGACGGAAACGCGTTCAAACTGACTGCGCGGGATGCGTCTGGGGTCATTGTGACCCTCATCTCGGACAACTACTTCGGCTACTGCAAGAAGGAGGTCAAAACCCAGATCAGCTTTGCGGCCAACTTGTTCGGGTTGGTGGAAGAAGAGCACGCCGGCGGAGCCTTGGTCTTCGCCCGTCATGATCTCGGCAGTGAATACGACGCCCAGCAGCACCGCGCTGATTTCCCCTACAGCTTCTCGGAGGTCACGCGGTTGATTCCTGAGTCCATCGACCTCCAGCCCGAAGGCTACGCGTTGGACAAGCGGTTTTCGAAAGTGGTCTACGTGCCTGAGAATGCGTGTTTTGACATCGAATCGCTCACGGTTCGTTGGGATGACGCCGGCAAGTCTCGGTCCCTGCGCCTCCGTCGGGATCA
This sequence comes from Akkermansia muciniphila, assembly GCA_945861075.1. Lineage (GTDB taxonomy): Bacteria > Verrucomicrobiota > Verrucomicrobiia > Limisphaerales > UBA9464 > SXXZ01. Next base: position 1,296 of record CAMATE010000096.1, on the reverse strand, counting down.
TCATTACCTCCTTCCCAGCGGTTTCCGGGTGCATTTGGAGCCACCCGCCATGGCCGGACGCGCGTGGCGTCTGGTGGGGACACGCCCGGAGGGAACCCTCTGCCACAAGCCTTGTACGGTATCGGGTGGCGGCAAGAGCGAGATCTCCAAGCCGATCACGGACGCCATTCTCTTTGGTTCGGTCTTTGTCGCCGACTTGACTCAGGATTTCGACCGGGTGGCCGTGATTTTGGCCCGCGACTTTTCCCAACGTTTCCGGGATTCCGTGCGCAACGGGCAAGATCAACGTCCCATCCTGAGCCCTCGTCGAACGCTCGGTTCGGTCATCAAGTTGCTGACACCCAGCGATGATTTTTCAGAGGAGCACAACGCGTGGATCGGTTCCGTTCCCGCGCACATCCGCGAACTGGTTCTGGTGGTGAAGCGGTTCTGGCAACCCTCCTGGGGCGAGGATTGGCGATCCCGTTTCAGCGTCGATGTGATCAACGGAACGCCTGCCAACGAACTGCGGTTGGGCCGCAAACGTCTGGTCACCCAATTCCTGCGCGTGGGCTATGACGACGACAATGCCTGGCGCACCTTCGGCCTTCGCAAGGACTACATCCCGGCTTTCAAGCTGCAGATGGAAGATGACATCACGGCAAGTGTGACCGTACCGCGCAGCCAGTTGGAGGGCTTGGATCCGCAAAGCCATTATCCGTCTCTCAAGTTCGTCCAGAACACCGAGTTTCGTCTCTTCCAGCGGCCCGATGACGCTATTCATCGCGGCTACGACAAGGCCGCCGAAGCGGACTTCGCCGGCGGCGGTTGCTTCTTCAGCAACTACGAGCCCATCTCGCGCCAGCAAGCGCGCGACATCGTTGATGATGCCATTGCTCTCAACCAGTATACCGCCCCCATGCGCGCCCTCATCGAGGCGGCTGCGGCCTCGGAGCCGGGGGATGGTTCGCCCGGATGGATCGTGACCACTTCACACCCGCGAATCGTGGATGGCAAACCATCCAAGAATCCCCGGTACCTCCAGACCCGTCCGGACCTTTTGGACGAGTTGGGGCGTCATTTGACGGACATGTCGGCCCGCTTGGCGCGCCGCCTTCCCGTGAGCCGAGCGGTCTACACGCCGGTGCACGCGGTTTTGGCCGGTCGTCGCAATAATCCAGGCGAACCCGGGGTGCGTCCGCTGGCTTGTTACGGCCCAATCCATCACATGGAATTGCCGGAGGCGTTCATGGAGTTCATCTCCAGCATGACGGGCAAGTCTCCGTCCACGACCGGTGCCGGAAGCGAAGGCGCACT
>CAMATE010000095.1 GCA_945861075.1 Akkermansia muciniphila | reverse complement strand
TCGATGGGTTCGTGAAGTAAGTGAGGCGGGTGCTCGAGATTCATGGGCTGAAATTGATGCTGCGAGGACAGGGGCGTTCTGATTGGTTCTCGCCATGTCTAAGACTCCAGATGTCCGCTGGCGTCAGCGTTTCCAGAGCTTCGGCAAGGCCTTCTCTCAGTTGGCGGCGGCAGCCGAGTTGGCGAAGCAGAGGCGGCTGTCGGATTTGGAACAGCAGGGGTTGATCCAAGCCTTTGAGTTCACCCATGAACTGGCGTGGAACACGCTCAAGGATTTCCTGGAGTCGCGCGGCAATGGCCCTCTTTATGGATCCAAAGACGCCACTCGCGAGGGTTTTGCCAAGGGATTGATCGTCGACGGTGACGAATGGATGGCGATGATTCAGGCCCGCAATCGCAGCAGTCACACTTACAACGAAAAGACCGCACAAGAAATTGCGGCTGCAATCCTGGGGAGTTTCGTTCCGAGGTTTGAGGAATTCCGTCGCCGGTTTTCCGAATTGGAGGCTTTGGAGCCATGACCTCGACGCACGGATTGACCGGAAGAACGATGGGCCTCATTGCAGGGGTCTTGGCACGGTTTCCCGAGGTGGAAAAGGCGGTGCTCTTTGGATCCCGGGCCAAGGGTACCCACAAATCGGGTTCGGATATCGATCTCTCTCTCGAGGGTGAAGCGCTCGAGTGGCGATCAGTCGGTAGAATCTACGATGCACTCGATGACCTGCTGCTGCCGTATCGCTTCAGCCTGATTTTATTCGACCGGAACCTCGACCCGGACGTGGCCGCCCACATCGCACGGGTGGGGGTTTGCCTCTTTCAACGCGGGTCTCTCCGAGAAGAATCGGTCAACGCTTAACTCTGGCATCCTTCGCCTCGCTGGAGTGTCCGCTGTTCCTGTAAAGATCGGAGGCCCGCCGCCGCAGGCGCAGGGCGTTGCCGATGACGATGAGGTCCGAGAGCCCCATGGTCAGGGCGCAGACCACGGGGCTCAGGTAGCCCAGGGCGGCCAGCGGCACCGCAGCGGCGTTGTAGAAGAACGCCCAGAACAAGTTCTGGTGGATGGTCCGCAGGGTTCGGTCGGCGAGGTCCAAAGCCTCGACCACCGCGGCCAAATCGGGGCGCAGCAGAACGATGTCGGCGGCCTCGCGGGCCACGTCGGAGGCCTTCGCCACGGCGATGCCCAAGTCGGCCGCAGCCAGTGCCGGTGAGTCGTTGATGCCGTCTCCCACGAAGGCCACCCGAAGTCCCCGCGCTTGGAGTTCACCGAGGATCCGCACCTTGTCCTCGGGCCGGCATTCGGCGCGGACCTGTTCCGGCGGGATACCCACCGCCTTCGCCACGGCGTGACATGTGGGGCCGGTGTCGCCCGAGATGAGCCAGGTGTTCGTGCCGTGCTGTTGCAGTCGTCGGACAACCTCGGGCGAGTCCGGGCGCACGACATCCCCGATGTGCAGGATTCCCAGCAGAACCTTGCCTTCGGCCAGCAACAAGGCGCTGTGTCCTGCTTCGGATGCTTGTTGCAGACAGGCTTCGGCTTCGCCGCTCCACGAAATTTCCAACGATCGCATCCAACCCACCGACCCCAACCGGAGTGGAGCGGCGGGATCACCCCCGGCTGCGATGGCCTCGATGCCCCACCCACGGAGTTCCCGCCAAGAGATCAGAGTCGGTAGGCTAGGCCCGGGTGTCAGGGCAGGATCCCGCAACGCCAAGTCCGCCAAACTCACGGCTCGGGAGACCGGATGTTGGGATCGATTTGCCAAAAGCCCGGCCAGTGCGGGCAGTGGAATGGATCGGGAATCTTCAGGCCGGAGGTCTTCCCAGCGGGTGATGGCCGGATGCCCCGCGGTCAGCGTGCCGGTCTTGTCGAAAGCCAGGGCCGAGATACGCCCGGTTTTCTCGAGCGCCACGGCGTCCCGGATGAGGATGCCCCGTCGGGCGGCGGCATTGATACCGGCCATCAGGGCCACCGGTGTGGCCAACCCCATGGCGCAGGGACAGGCCACGATGAGCACGGAGCAGAAAGCCGCCACCGCATCGCTCATTGGGGACAGGCTCGCCAGCGGGTGCCAGAGCAGGGGTGTGAGGGTGGATTGCCAGAGCCGGAGCGTCTCGGGAGCCCAGATCCAACCCGCTGCCGCCAGACAGGCGATGACCACCACCACGGGCACGAAGATGGAACTGACCCGATCTGCGAGGCGTTGGATGGAAGCCCGACTGGATTGAGCCCGTTCTACCACGGCGGCGATGCGAGCCAACGTGGTGTGTTCACCGGTGGCGCTCACCCGCACGATCAGGCTCCCCTCCAAGTTGATCGATCCAGCCAGCACCGCCGATCCGGAGGCTTTCCGCACGGGCATGGGCTCGCCGGTCAGCAGGGATTCATCGGCCGAGGAATCTCCCTCCAGCACCACCGCATCCACCGGGACATGGTCTCCGGGTTTGATGCGGATTCGCTCCCCGGTGCGCAGTTGGGCCACGGGCGTTTCCACCTCCTGTCCGGCTGAGTCCACTCGCCGAGCCGTGGTGGGAACCAATTCGAGCAGGGCTTTGAGGGCGTTCCCGGCCTGCGCGCTCATCCGGGCCTCCAGCGCGTGGCCCACGCTGATGAGGGTGAGGATGCTCACCGATTCGGCGAAGAAGAGGTGCGCGTGGCTCTGGGTGAAAAACAGCCACACGCTCCACAAGTACGCGCTGGACGAACCCAGCGACACCAAGGTGTCCATGTTGGAGCGTCCGACCCGCGCCTGTCGCCACGCCCCGCGATAAAACCGCCAGCCCACGCTGGCCTGAACCGCAGTGGCCAGCACCAGCGACAAAGTCTGGAACCACCGGTGCATGCCCCAGCCGCCGAGCCAATCGCCTCCCAACAGCAGTGTGGATGCGGGAGCCCCCAGCCACACGGCGGTCGACCACGGGTTTATGGCCCTGCTCTGCGAGGAGGACCCGCCGCTGGAAGCAGGGTCTTGGGATCCTGGAATTTCAGGGAGGAACGCCCGGTAGCCGGCTTGCTTCACGGCCGCGATCAAGCGCGCCGGATCGGGAGTCTGCTCAGGCAGCCAGTAAGTGCGTGCGGTGGCACCGCGCAGGTCGACCACGGACCGTGAAACTCCGGAAACGGCCTGAAGGGCCTCCGTCACCGCTCGCGCGCAATTGCCGCAATCCATGCCTTCAATCCGCAACTCAGTCAGGCTTCCCAACGGAGGCAACGGGCTGGAACGGGGACGAAACTGGATGCCCTCTGAACCCATGCCACCAGCGTCGAGCCAGAACTTCCGGTCCGACAATAAGAAACACTCCAAAAACCTGCCCGGAATGAATAAGATAAAGTGCAGTCTCTGCCCGTCGTCCGAACGTCTGTATTTGCGTTTTCGATGATCTCGAACCCGTCACACTCTGAAGAACACTGGATGCCCCAATCCCTGCGAGACCGTTTGGGGAGCTGGCGCCAGGATCGTTGTCTTTCATCCCGGGATTTTCGCGAGGTTCATTTGGTCGAGGACTCCCAAGGGGCCTGGCGTATATTCAAGATCTCCCGGCAACGCGATGCGGACAGTTTGGTTCGATTCCAGCAGGTGCGAGAGACCCTGAAAGGAATCGCTTCCGAAACCGGTTTAATCCCGGTCCTCGATTATGGTTTGGAGCCGGTCCATGGACTGGGCTGGGAAGAATTGCCGTTGGCCGATTCCGTGGATTCCGGATCCGCCATCGTCGACTTCGCTCATTACACGCCGGCCACCCCGGTGGTCGGTCGGGAAATCACAAGCTCAGGATCGGTAAAGATCGCCCTGTCTGTCTTGCAGGCCTTGGAGTTTCTCCATCGGCAAGGATGGGTTCATGGCGATGTCAAACCAGCCAATCTCCTCCAGCATCAGGGTCGATGGTTGTTGGGCGATTACGACACGGTGGGCGTTGTCGGAGCCGAGGGAGTGGTCACGGCCTCGACGGAGGGATATTGCCCTCCGGGAGGAGGTGACGGCCTGGAGCGGGATCTCTTCGCTCTCGGAAAGCTGATTTACGAGCTGTGGAGTGGGAATTCCCGCCTCGAATACCCTTCGCTACCGCCCCGCCTGACCCGAGTCGCCACCTGGAGCCGCGAAGATCGCCTGATCAATCGGTTGGTTGAGGCATTATGTCATCCCGTGGGACTGAATCGGTTACGCCAGCTGGCGGTGGTGAGAACGGTGCTGGAGGCGTTGGAATCGGGTGACGTGGCCCGTCTGGACCGTGCCGAAGCACTGCTGGAGCCCCGGAAGTATCGCGTGTGGAAACGTATGGCTCTGGGTGGGGCTGTTTTGGGTTTGCTGTCCGGCGTCCTGGTGCAAAGCAACTGGTTGCCGCGTGTGCCTCTCATCAAGGCGGGAGTCGCGCTGTTCTCCGAGGTCCCGGATCGGGAGCCCACGCAAGGCCTCGCCGGCTACTATCCGTTGGACGGGGATAGTCAGGATCACAGCGGTCGGGGGCATCATGGAACGGCCTTCAAAGTGTCCTGGGTCGCCGATGCGTCCAAAACTCCGGCTCGGGCGGCTCGTTTCAATGGTGAAGCCGGCATTAGCATTCCCGAATTTCCGGAGTCGGAGGCGGGCCAGCACTCGCTGGTTTTGTGGATGCGGTCGTCGCAAACCAACGAGGGCAAACTCCTCATCAAGGACCGCTCTGTCGGGGACCGCGATTCGCCTGGCCGCCAATGGTTGCTGGGCCTGAATAATCAGGTTGCCGGAGGGGCTGTATGGGCGCTTCCGGAGGGCAGCACCAACCAACTGCGTTCGGTCCTCGGGATCTTGAAGAATGGGCCCGGGTATTGGACTCATCTCGTTCAGACTTGGGATGGTCACACGCTTGAGTTGTGGATCGATGGCGAGCGGGTGGACTCGACTGTGGCCGCGGGTTCCTTGGCACCGGGTGATTCGCCGGTGCGGATCGGCTGGGATCAATACTACTTCTTCAAGGGCGACATCGATGAGGTGCGCATCTACGACCGTGCGCTTTCGAGTGACGAGGTCCAGGGACTTTTCCGTCTGGGCCTTCGGAAAGCGTTGCAGCAGTGGTGGGCCTCCATCGTCTCCGGTGGTTGAATGGTGGGTGCGTTGATTTGATGCGGGGTTGCTGGAGCGAGCAGGCTGGACCATGATTGGCCCTGTGACCCTCAGTCTGGCTATTGCGTACCGTGCCCTCCGGAATCGTTTGCTCGTATTCGGATGGGGGGTGTTTTTGGGGCTTTGGGCCGCGGCGCTGGAAGCCGGCACGGAGAAACGTCCGACGCCGCCCGTCGACTTCAACCGACAAATCCGCCCCATTCTCTCCGAGCATTGCTTCGCCTGCCATGGACCAGATGAGGGCAAGCGCAAGGCAGGTCTGCGCCTGGACCGTCAAGAAGACGCCTTCTTGAAGCTCAAATCGGGGCAATACGCCTTGGTCGCCGGAAAGCCCGAAAGCAGCACCTTGGTCGAGCGCATCCTGACGAAGGATCCCGACGAAATCATGCCGCCGCCCCAGCATGGTAAACCCCTCACCGCCGCCCAAATCGATCTCCTCCAGCAATGGGTGCGTCAGGGAGCCGCTTGGCAACAGCACTGGTCGTTCATCGCTCCAACCGCGCCGGAACTGCCTCGGGTCCAAGATGGCAAGTGGGCCCGCAACGCCATCGACGCCTTTGTGTTGTCCCGTTTGGAATCGGAAGGCATCAAGCCCAACCCGGAGGCCGACCCGGTCAGCTTGCAGCGGCGCGTCACCCTCGACCTCACCGGATTGCCGCCCACCGTGGAAGAGGTCGATGCCTTTCTCGCTGACAAGCGTTCCGACGCCTACGAGCGCCTGGTCGATCGCCTCATGGAATCCCGGCATTATGGTGAACGCCTCGGCCAGAACTGGCTCGATCTGGCCCGCTATGCCGACACCAGCGGTTACCATTTCGATGGCGTGCGGTTCATGTGGTTGTGGCGCGACTGGGTGATCGACGCCTTCAATGCCGACAAACCCTTCAATGAGTTCACCGTCGAGCAGTTGGCCGGCGACTTGTTGCCCAACCCCACGGTAGCCCAGCGCGTGGCCACGGGATTCGTTCGCAACAACATGACCAACGACGAGGGCGGTGCCGATCCCGACGAATACCTCAACAAATACGTGGTGGATCGGGTCAACACGTTGGGGGCCACCTTCATGGGATTGACCGTGGGTTGCACCGAATGCCACGACCACAAGTACGACCCCATCAGCGCCAAGGAGTTCTACCAGCTCTACGCCTTTTTCCACAATGTGCCCGAGAAGGGGCTCGACCGCATCCGCACCGACAACCCACCCCCGCGTCTGCCCGTGCCGACGGCCGAGCAGGCGGCGAAGTTCGTGGAGGCCGATTTCGCCCTCAAGGACGCCGAGAAAACCCTGCAGGACCGGACCAACGAGTTGGGTGAAACTCAAGAGAAGTGGGAGCGCGAACTGGGCGAGCGGCCGCCAGTGCCGGCTTCGACCAACGGCGTGGCGGTCCGGTGGAACTTCGATGGCGCTCTGAGTGAGGCCCTCGTGTGGAAAGGCACCAATGCCCCCGAGTTCGCCGATGCCCGCTTGGGCAAGGCCCTCAAGCTCGATGGCAAAGCCCATGCTGAGGCGGCGTCGCGCTCCGGATGGGATCGTACCAATGCCTTCGCGGTGGCCGCTTGGGTCCGCATCCAAGGCGATGGCGCCCTCCTCAGCCAAATGGAGAAAGGTCCGGGATACCGTGGGGTGGACCTGCTTATTTCAGATCGCCGCCTCCAGACGCACCTCATCCAGGCTTGGCCTGATGACGCCATCAAGGTCCGCACCAAGGAGCAGTTGCCGCAGAACCAGTGGCTCCATGTCGCCGTGAGCTACGATGGGTCGGCCAAGGCCTCCGGTGTGCAACTCTTCGTCAATGGCGTGCGCAAGGACATGGAGACCGAGAAGGATCAGCTCAAGGGCACCTTCGCCACTTCCGAGCCCCTTCGCATCGGTTCCCGCAATGGAGAATCTTACTTCTCCGGCCAGCTGGATGACGTGCGGATTTATTCCCGCGCGCTGACGGCAGCCGAGGCGCAATCCCTCACCTTCGAGGGTTATGCGGCGATCGTGGCCAAGTCGCGCGGCAAGCGTTCCGATGAGGAGCGCAACGAGTTGGGCCGCTTCTACCGCGAGAACCACGCGGTGGATTATTTGCGCGCCGAGAAATCCTTGGCTCAGGCCCGCCGGAACAAGGATGCCTTCTATTCCAAGATCCCCACGACCCTCATCATGGAGGAGTTGGATCCGCCTCGGGAGACCTACGTGCTGGTTCGGGGTGACTTCCGCACGCGGGGAGAACGGGTGCAACCGGGGACTCCGGCCTTCCTGCCGCCGCTGCCGGCCGGTCCGACCAATCGACTGACACTGGCCCGCTGGCTGGTTTCGAAGGAGCACCCGCTCACGGCGCGGGTCACGGTCAATCGCTACTGGTCGATGCTTTTCGGCAATGGGTTGGTGAAGACCGCCAATGATTTTGGTTCGCAGGGAGAATGGCCCAGTCATCCCGAGTTGCTGGATTTCTTGGCGACTCGTTTCCGGGACGGAGGTCTGGCCGCCGCCACGCCCCAGCGTCGGGGTTCGAAGGCGCCTCAGCTCCAGCCGTGGGGTGTGAAGGGCTTGCTGCGCCTGATGGTGACCAGCTCCACCTACCGTCAGGCGGCCACGGCGACTCCGGAAAAGCTGACGCGGGATCCCTACAACCGGCTGTTTACGCGCGGCCCGCGCCTGCGGTTGGATGCCGAGTACATCCGCGACAATGCCTTGGCGGTCTCTGGTTTGCTCAACCCCAAGATCGGTGGGGCGAGTGTGAAGCCCTACCAGCCGCCCGGCATCTGGGACGGCACCGACTCGGTGTTCGTGCAAGATCATGGGCAGGACCTTTATCGCCGGGGCATGTACGTCTTCTGGCGGCGCTCGGCCCATTACCCGTCGTTCGCCACCTTCGACGCGCCGAATCGCGAGGTTTGCACCTTCCTGCGGCAGCGCACGCAAACGCCGTTGCAGTCGTTGGTGCTCATGAATGATCCGGCTTTCGTGGAGGCGGCCCGGGGCCTTGCGCAGCGGGTGCTCAAAGAGGAGCCCAGGGACCTCGACCGTCGGTTGGTGCGCGCTTTCCGGCACACCTTGGGCCGCAAACCGCAGCCCGATGAGGTGGCGGTCCTGAAGCAAACCCACGAACAACAACTGGCCCGTTTCAAAGCCGATCCGGCGGCCGCCAAGGCTCTGATCGCCGTGGGTGAATCCAAGGCGCCGGAGTCGTCCGACCCCGCTGCATTGGCCGCCATGACGGCGGTGGCCAATGTGCTGCTCAACCTCAACGAGACCATCACCAAGTGAACCCCTCCTACCTCCAGAGCGAAGCGGAGCGCATCCTGACGCGGCGCACGTTCCTCACCCGCAGTTCCACGGGCCTCGGGGCCATGGCGTTGGCTTCGCTGTTGCCGGCGCATCTCCGCGGAGCGCCAGCGACTCAGGCGGTTCCGGGTGCGTTGAAGTCGTTGCACTTCGCGCCGAAGGCCAAGCGGGTGATTTACCTCTTTCAATCGGGAGCGCCTTCGCACCTCGATCTCTTTGATCCGAAGCCGAAGCTGAAGGAGATGACGGGCGAGGAGTTGCCGCCAAGTGTCCGCCGGGGGCAGCGCATCACCGGGATGACGGCGGGGCAATCGGTGCTGAAGTGCGTGGGTTCGCCGTTCGAGTTCAAGAAGTACGGCAAGAGCGGGATGGAGATCACGTCGCTGATGCCCGGTATTGGCGCGATGGCTGATGACATTGCGCTGATTCGCACGATGCATGTGGATGCGATCAACCACGATCCGGCGGTGACGTTCTTCGGTACGGGCAATCAGCAGCCGGGCCGACCGACGATGGGTTCGTGGATCGCCTATGGACTGGGGTCGGAAAACGCGAATTTGCCGTCGTATGTGGTGTTGGTGAGCGGCAGTGGTGGGCAGTCGTTGCAGGCGCGGTATTGGGGCAATGGGTTCCTTTCAGCGAACTACCAAGGGGTGCAATTGCGCAGCCAGGGTGACCCGGTGCTGTATGTGTCGAATCCGCCGGGCATGAGTGGGGATTCGCGTCGGCAGCTCTTGGATGCGATGCAGGCGCTCAATCGGAAGCGGTTGGGGATTCTGGGGGATCCGGACATTGCTTCGCACATCGAGAGCTATGAGCTGGCTTTCCGGATGCAGACGAGCGTTCCGGAGTTGGTGGATTTGTCGACGGAACCGGAGTCGGTGCTGAAGTCGTATGGAGCGCAGCCTGGCAAGCCGTCGTTTGCGAACAATTGTCTTCTGGCGCGCCGGCTGGCGGAGCGGGGGGTGCGGTTCATCCAGTTGTGTCATCGGGACTGGGATCACCACGGTGGTTTGCCGGATGGTATCAAGGCGCAGACGCGCAATACGGATCAGGCCAGTGGTGCGCTCATTCAGGACCTGAAGGCGCGGGGGATGCTGGATGATACGTTGGTGATTTGGGGTGGTGAGTTTGGGCGCACGGCGTATTCGCAGGGGGATATCAGTGCGAACAGTTTTGGTCGCGATCATCACCCTCGGTGTTTTTCGCTCTGGATGGCGGGTGGCGGCATCAAGCCGGGCCAGGTCTATGGTCGTACGGACGACTTTGGGTACAACATCGTGGAGAACCCGGTGAATGTGCACGATTTGCACGCCACGATGCTGCACCTCTTGGGCATCGAGCACACGCGCTTCACACACCGCTTCGAAGGCCGCGACTTCCGGCTCACGGACATCGCTGGGGAGGTTATCAAGGGGTTGTTGGCGTAGGTGCCGAGGGGGACTCGCTGCTGTGTGTGGTCGGTTGGCATGGGCACCGCGGGATGGGTCCTGCGCCCGCCAGGAAGCTCGGGGGAGGATCGGCTTTCGCGCTGCGCGCGAAGGGGTGAGTGTGATCGCTTCCAACGCGGGCTACGGACCCATCCCGCTGCCGCTCTGGGGTTGTCGACATAGATCCCGAGGGAAGGGGACTCGCTGACTCCCGATGTCGCACCAACGCACGATGTCGCCGACTCAAGGAAGCGGTGGCATAGCATCAAGAACCGGCGTAAAAGCCTTCAACGATCTGTGTTATCAACTTCGCCAAATCCGCCTCGGATGGGCGGTCAGCCAGTCATTGCGCCAGTTGGCCCAGCTCGTCGGGAGAAAGGGGCATCGCGTTCGGCTGGTTTTTGAGGTCTACAGATTGGGCGGCGCGGCTCATGGAACGGAAGGCGACGAATCCGTCTAAAGGCACAAAGCCCGCGCAGCGCCCGCGATGAGGGACTCGGCCTTCGGCGAAGATTAATCCGGGGCCATTAATCACCTCAGCCTCGTCTATTAGGCGGCGGGAAACATGCACTTGGGTACAGTTGTAAACCGCCGTAGCCTCCGATCTCACCAGCCTGCCCGTTACGAAATATTTCCTGTTTCCCCAAGATTTCTCCCCTATTCAGGGCAGCAAGGGGATGAGACATTCCCACCAATGTCCGCCAAGCAACGGCTTGGCTTGGCGTTGCGATCTTCAACTCCCCACCTGATGACAACCTGTCTGCCCCTTTCTCTGCGTCGGATACTACGAACCGCCTGCTACCTGATGGGGGCGATGGCGGCGATCCTGATGGCCCGGCCAGTTGTGGCCGAGCAACCCGCATTCCTGACGAATGGGCTAGTGGCGTATTACCCGTTTAACGGGAATGCAAATGATGAGAGTGGGAATGGTAATGATGGAATTCCAACAGCAGTAGCTGCGACCGAAGACCGATTTGGAAATTTCAATTCTGCTTATCGTTTCAAAGAGTCGGAGATTTATGTTCCATATAATCCTATATTTAACAGTCCTGCTATAACAGCATCAGCCTGGATCAAGACGGCCAGGGCAGGAGGTGCGCAAGTAATTGTGAACCGCTACCAATTTGGAGACTCTAAACCACACGGACAAGTCTGGTGGTGGGGAATAGATGATAATACGCTCAAACAGGTTACTGCTATTCAAGACACAGTTGTAGCCCCCCCTGGACATATACATGCTCCAACGTTCTTAGGAACACCTCTTACTGTAAATCAGTGGACAATGACGTCATTCAGTTATGATGGCAAGACGATGCGGATCTACAAGAACGGTCTTTTGGATTCATCTGAATATGTTAACCTTAATATAAATCAGGGTGCACCCTTG
>CAMATE010000094.1 GCA_945861075.1 Akkermansia muciniphila | reverse complement strand
CACCCAGGAGAAGCCGACACTGGCATTCCAACGGCATTCCGGAGGCAAGGGGGCCCAACCGCAGTAGGTCGGGGAACTGCGCCAGGCGACCCAGGCAGGCGCCCAGTCATAGCCCGGATTCCACACCCAGCCGAATCGCGCGTGCTGGTGCCAGCGGCCGTAATGATAGGGTGCCCAGCCCCACGTGTAGGTTGAGTTCCAGTACCAACCGGCATCAGTCCACAGCCAGGATCCACCGTCGCAATAGGGTTGCCAGGCCGTGTTGGCCACGGCGACCGACGGACGCCAGCACCAGCCATAGCCGGGGACATCCATCCAACTGCCGTAGGGTGAGAGCGATTGGTAGAAGACTTGTTGATTGACGACCGTCGGTGCCACCGGTGCGGCCACGACCGTGGTCACCGCCGAGGTCGGCGGCGGCGGCGGAGTTCCTTCGATGGTTGTCACCCCGGCCTGAGGATTTGCTGCGGGAGGAGCCACGCTGTACGGGGCACCGGCCGTGGGTGTTGCAGGAGCCACCAGCGCCGTGGGAGCGGCAGCCTCTGGTCGGATTTCGGCCGCCTTGCGCATGAGCCTGTGGATGACGTTGGACGACACTCCCAGGTCGTTTAGGTAGACGATTTGAGCGGCGCCTAGGGCGAAGGGTTCCCGGATGTTGCCGATGTATTCAGTGACCACCCCTTCATCCAGTCCACCCCGGGTCAGTTGCACCACGTCGGCTACTGGGCCCGGCAATGGCGGTGCTGCCGGAATGGCCACGGTGGCCGCAGGATCGACCGAGGCGGGAGGTTGAGTTGCTGCAGTCGGCGCGATCGAAGGGGGCGGCGGGGTGGGCGTCTGAACCGAAGTCGGAGCCGGAGTTGGGGTTGCTCGGTTGCTCAAGGCCGCTGGAACCGAAGGCGCCTGAACGACCACGGTCCTCACCGTCGGCGATGGTGGCGCGGTGTGAACCACGGTCTTGGATCCGGTGTCGCATCCGGCGGCGATTCCCAGGCAGGCCAGAATCAGCCCCAGGGTGGTGCGGGATGGACGCTTGAGCGGTGCATTCATTGTGTGCAGGGGTAGGGACAGGTATTTTGCAGTAAAAGTCGATTCAAGGTCGCGAACCTGCACTCAAGCAGGCTCGCTCTTGGGGAAGGAGGGGAAATCAGGAACGTGGATGAACCCAGATGGCGGGAAATCTCCACAGGGACCACCGGAGGAGTCTTTCCGGCCGGGACGGGAGACCTTCGGAAAGGAAGCCACCGTCTTGGGGCTGAGTATTCACGGTTATCGAGATCGACGTGCGCAACGATTCCTTATTCAATGGATCAGCAACGGGTTGGAATTGGGATTCCGAGCGTGAGTTTTGACGCCTGCCGGAGAAGCTTTACACGTCGGATGTGGCATCCGGTTTGCCTTGGACGACGGATATACTCACCAGTCATGAATCGATGTTGCTCTTGGATGGCCCTCCTTTGGGCTTGGTGCGGATGGGGTGCAGCCGTGCTGCTGGGGCAGGGGGCTCCTCAGTTGACGGCCATTTCCACCAACCGCGCCCAGCCTGGGGCGCTCATCACCATCACGGGCCTAAATTTCCTCAATCCTCCCCTCACGGCCGTCACCTTCAACTTCACGCCGGCGACTGTGGAATCCATCCGGTCGCTGGGCTTGGGGTATCACCAGATTTCGGTGCGGGTTCCCTTGGGGGCCACCATCGGACCTGTCTTTGTTGAGAATGCGCTGGGGCAGACGCAGACCCCTTGGAATTTCCAATTACCCCCGGTTGTTCAACGTTTCGCACGCAACGGGGCCTTCACCGAAGCTGACAAGGTGCGCGGTGTGCCCGGAGATTCTGTGGCGCTCACGGGTTCTAACTTCCTGGATCCCGCGGATCCCAACTACCGCTTGGGGGTTTTCTTCGACGGCATCCGGGCCAGCTGGGACACCGTGACCGAAGGTTCCTTCTCGGTGGTGGTGCCGCCCGGAGCCATGACGGGCCCCATCACCGTGACCAACAATGCCGGTGCGACGGTGACGAGTGGTTACTTCTATCTTTCCCCTTGGGTCACGGCCTTCACGTCGCGGGCTCGGGTTGGGGACACACTCACCTTGAGCGGTCGCAGCTTTCGCGCGGTGTCTTCGGTTTCGTTCGGGAGTGTGGTCACCACCAATCTGACGGTTGTGTCCAACACGGTCATGACGGTGGTCGTCCCGCCTGGAGCACCGTTGGCCGCGCCGTTGACGTTGGAATCGCCGGGAGGGCGGTTCATCTCGGTGTCCAACTTCGTTCTGATGCCACGGATCAATGGATTCTCTCCTTCCAACGGTGTGGCGGGGACGCTTGTGACCCTCAGTGGTTCAGGGCTTTCGAGTGTGACGCAGGTGACGTTCGGAGGAATCCCGGCCACGCCCGTGTCTGTCACGGCCACGCAAGTGACGGTCAAGGTGCCCTTCGGTGCGGGAACCGGTCCGGTGACGGTTTCAGGAAGTTTTGGGTCCGACGAATCCCAGACGCTCTACTATGCGCCACCGCAACTCACGGCCATTACCCCAGCCCTCGTGAAGGTGGGTGACCAGTTAACAGTGAGCGGGACCAATCTCCTGGGAGCATCAGCCGTCCTTTTTGGGACAAACCGGCTTCCGGCCAAGGTCTTCACGGTTGTCGACAATCGCCGCATCACGGCCCAGGTGCCGGAGGGGGCTTCCTCCGGGTGGGTTTGGGTGGTGACGCCGGGCGGTGAAGCGTTTGGTGGACCGATCTCCGTGCAGGGTCCGGTTCCGGTCATCAGCGGGTTTTCTCCGGCCTTGGGCGCGGTGGGTACCGATGTGCGCATCGTGGGTGTGGATCTGGGTTTGCCGGCGACCGTGCGGTTCAGCGGAGTGGCCGCCTCGGTGGTCAGCGCGACGACCAACGGGCTGATGGCTCGGGTTCCTGTGGGTGCCGTCAGCGGTCGGATCACCGTAGAAACGAGCGCGGGAGCTGCCGTCTCGGCACAGGATTTCCTCGTGGGAAGCACGGCAGATTTCGATGTCTCCATCGCCTCTTCGGCGGAACCGGTGGTCACTGGGGCCGAGTTTCGCCTGACCCTCAAGGCCCGCAATTCAGGCCCGCTGCCGGCGACCAATGTCACTGGCAGTTTGACCTTACCGAGCCCGGCCGAGTTCCTGGGGGCAACGCTGGGAGACGGTGGGAGTTTTCAGACGGGACCCGCGGGCGTGAGCTTTGTGGCCGGAACCTTGCCCGCCAAGTCGGAGTGGACCGCGCTGGTGCGTGTCCGAATCCCACTGGAGGCGATATCCCGATTCGAGTGGGTGGCCAGCACGCTCACGCCGGATGTGGACGTCACAGACAACCGTGCCGCCGTCTCGGTGACTGCAGTTCCATTGCGACTTGAACTCACTGGCTTTGGCGATGACCTCTGGGTCTTGAGTTGGTCGTCACTGGCCACCGAGGTGGAGTTGCAGGAATCCACGCTGGATGGGCCACGGCAATGGCGTGGGGTGAATGGAACCCCATTGAACGACGGGGTTCGATTCCAGTGGTCCTTCAGCGCGACCAACACCGGGCGGTTGTTCCGGTTGAGATCACGCTGAGCGTTTCCGCCTGGTCTAACAGAGGGCTTTTCAGACGAACGTTTAGGCGAACAATTAGCCGAACCTTCAGGCGAAATCGTGTGAAGCGGACGTCTGGAGGTGGTGATCCGGGAGTCGTTCGAGATGCAGGGCGCGCACATGGATCGTGCCGTGACGGCGCTGCACCAAGCCTTCGACCAGCAGGAAGGGTTCGGTGCTAATTCGCAGGCGCTCGGCTTCGAAGAGTTCGGGCGAGACGATGGCGTTGGTGATGCCAGTCTCGTCTTCCAAGCTCAGGAAACACACGCCCTTGGCGGTGCCGGGGCGCTGACGGCAAATCACCTGTCCGGCCACCCGGATACGGGCGCCGTCGGGAGCTTCCTGAAGTTGGGCGCTTTGCCAGACGTCCTTCAAAGTGGCGCGGCGCAAGGCCATCGGATGGGGGCCCGTGGTGAGGCGGAGTGTGGCGTAGTCGGCCACCAATCGTTCCTCGGGCGACATGGGGGCCAGCGGGGAGGCTGAGCCTTCACGGCGATCCACAGCACCGCTGCCGGAGAATCCTCCACCCAATTCTTCCCGGCGCAGCGGGCGTTCGGCCTGCCAAAGAGCCGCTCGCCGGTCGATGCTCCAAGCATTGAGCGCGCCGATGGAAGCTAATGCTCGCAGCGCTTCCGGTCCCAGGGCGGTCCGCGCCTTCAAATCATCCAGCGAGGCGAAGGGTTTGCGTGTGCGTTCTTCCAGCAGCCTTGTTGCTTGGGCCACGGGCAACCCCTGCACGAGCTGCAGCCCTAGGCGCAGGGATCCGTCGGATTCCACGCGGGTCTGCCAGTCGGAGCGCGCCGCACAAACCGGGCGCACGGCCACGCCATGGTTCTTGGCATCCCGGACCACTGTGGCGGGCGCGTAGAAGCCCATGGGCTGGTTGTTGAGCAGTGCGGCGAAGAATTCCGGAGCCCGGTGTACCTTCAGGTAGGCGCTGGCGTAGGCCAGCAGTGCGAAGCTGATGGCGTGCGATTCGGGGAATCCGTAGAGCGCGAAGGAACCCACGGCCTTGGCGATGGATTCGATGACGTTCGCAGCGACACCCTTGCGCGCCATGGACTCGCGCAACTTGGCCGTGGCCAGGGCCATCTTCTCGTCGGAACGGTGGAAGCTCAGGGCCTTGCGCAGGTTCTCGGCCTCGTCGCCGCTGAAGTCGGCCATGACCATGGCGATTTCCAGCATTTGCTCCTGGAAGAGCGGAACTCCCAAAGTGCGCTGAAGGATGGGTTCGAGCCGTGGGTCCAAGTAGGTCACCGACTCGAGGCCGCTGCGGCGGCGCAAATAGGGATGGGCCAAATCGCCTTGAATGGGGCCGGGTCGGATGATGGCCACTTCGATGACCAGGTCGTAGAAGCAAGCGGGCTTCATGCGCGGCAGCGTGGCCATCTGGGCGCGGCTCTCGATTTGGAAGACCCCGATGGTGTCGGCCCGTTGCATGAGCGCGTAGGTGTCGGGGTCGTCCTTGGGCAGCTGGGCCAGATCCACCGGACGTCCGCGCTGGGTGGTCAAGGTGATGGTGTCTTGCAGCACGGCCATCATGCCCAAGCCCAGGAGATCGACCTTGATGATGCCCAAGCCCTCGCAGTCGTCCTTGTCCCACTGGGCCACGACGCGGCCGGCCATGGACGCGTTTTCGAGTGGCACGATTCCGGTGAGCTCGCCCTGGCACAAGATCATGCCGCCGGAGTGCTGACCCAGGTGTCGGGGCAGTCGGCGCATGCGGCGGCAAAGTCGGGCAAAGGCGGCGGCCCTGGGGTGCTCGGCCGGCAAGCCGGCTTGGCGCATTTGCTCTTCGAGTTCGAGGGTGTGCGGAAAATCGCCACCGGCTTGCAGGCTCGAGAAACGGTCCAGCACATCGGCCGGCAAGTTGAGGACCTTGCCGATTTCGCGGGCGGCGCTGCGGCCACGGTAGGTGATGACCGTGCCCGTCATGGCGGCGCTGTGTCGGCCGTAGCGTCGGTAGACTTCTTGGATGACCCGTTCGCGGCGTTCACCGCTCGGCAGGTCGATGTCGATGTCGGGCCAGCCCTTGCGGCTTTCTGACAGGAAGCGCTCGAAGAGCACGTTGAACTTGAGCGGATCGACCGCGGTGATCCCTAGGCAAAAGCAGGCGGCGCTGTTGGCGGCACTCCCGCGTCCCTGCGCCAAGATGCCCTCGTTCCGACAGAAGCGGATGATGTCGGCGACGATGAGGAAGTAGCCGGAGAATCCGAGGCGTCCGATGAGGGACAGCTCCTTCTCCAGCAACCGGCGCACTTTCTCCGGAATTTCGTCGCCGTAGCGGGTTCGTGCGCCGCGGAAGGTCCACTCGCGCAGCACGCCTTCCATGGTTTCGCCGGGCCCCACCGGATAGCGCGGGAACTCGTAGCCCAGGTCTTCCAGGGTGAACTCCAACCGCTCGGCCAGTCGCACCGTTTCAGTCACCGCCTTCGGGAGGTCGCTGAAAAGCCGGGCCATGGCGGCGGCGGGCTTGAGGTGCGCCTCGTCGTTGACGCTGAGATGGGTTCCCGCGGCGTCGAGGTGCGTGTGGTGGCGCAGGCAGGCGAAGACATCGAGCACTTCCCGGCCCTCGGGGGTGGCATGGCTGACACCGCCTGTGGCCAGCAGTGGGAGGCGGTGTGCTGCGGCCAAGTCTTGAAGGGCTTGATTCCAGCGGGTTTCGCCACGAAGACGTTGTCTTTGGATTTCGACGTAGACGTGGCTTGCGCCAAAGGTTTGGAGGAGTCGGCGCAAGGCCGTGTCGGCATCCCGGCCGCCTCGAATGGCTCGCAAGGCCGGGCCTTCTCGGTCACCGCTGAGGGCGATGAGGCCTGAGGCGAATTCCGGCAATTCTTCCCAGCGGAGGGTGGCATCGTTCTTGGCGGCCCGGAGGTGGGCTTGCGAGAGCAATCGGCACAAGTTGCGGTAGCCTTCGCGGGAGCGCACCAGCACTGGGAAGACCGAGCCGTCGTCCATGGCCAATTCAGCGCCGATGATGGGGCGGATGCCTTGTTCGCGGGCGGTGTCGAAGACCCGAGGCGCGCCGTAGAGTCCCATCCGGTCGCACACCGCCAGAGCCGGCAGTCCGAGACTGGCAGCAGTGCGGGCCAATTCTTCGGGCAGCGAGGCTCCACGCAGGAAGCTGAAGGCGCTGCGGGCGTGCAGTTCGACGTAGGCGGGACTGGAGGAAGCGGCAGCCATCGTGCGTTGTGTTCAGTCGAGCACGGCGTCGACGGTCCAACCGTCGGGTTGGCGGACCAGTCGCAAGACTTGCCCGCGCAGGGTGGTGGCGTCCCATTCCTCGCGCTGCCAAGTGCCGGTTTCCCACCAGCGCCCGGAGGCGCGCCAGGGGCCGAGCGTCACCACCAACCGACCTTGAGCAATTGGGCAATGGATCGATGAGGGGCGTCCATCGACCGATTCGACGGTGGCCACAGGCGCGGGTCGCAGTCGACGCAAGCCGGGCGCTTGCAGGGCCGGGCGCGGTTGGGACAAAGGTGCAACTCCTTCGAATTCGGGAGGAACCAACCGGAAGGCATCGGTCCCGTGCTGATGGAGCTTCACGGGTGTGCCCACCCGATCGGAACCCAGGATGGCGGCGATGCGGCCCAGGGTTTCTTGGAACTGTCGCGGGTCTTTGAGCGTTGTCTCAAACAGACCGAACTGCCGCTGAACCGGCACGGTGGTCTCCAGGGTGAGCTGCAAACCCACGACCGCGCTTTCGCTGCGGACGGTGTCGAGGTGCGTGGTGAGCAGTCGCAGGAGAACAGTGGCGTCTCGGGTGGGTTCCGGGACATTGAGCTGGCGCTCGAGTCGGTTTCCGGATTCGAGGCGCAACGACAGGTCGACGCGTTCAGCCGCACGACCTGCCAGTGCGAGCCGCGCGCACAAATTGTCGGTGAAGCGGCGCAGGAGGAACAGCAGGGGCTCGAGCGTTTCCACGGGTTCCTCGAAATCCCAGGACTCGGTCCACACTTCCGGCGGGCGAACGGTTTTCAGGGGGCGTGTGTTTCGAGTGGAGGCCGCCGCCAGCAAACCCAGGGCTTCGAGCCCCAGGCGGTCGGTCAACTCGGCCGGGTCGAGGGCCAGCAATTCTCCCACGGTGCGCAAGCCCCAGCCCACAAGGATCCGTGCGGTGTCGCTGGACGGCTCCAGTGCGGCCAGTGGGAGCGAGGCGACGAAGCGGGCGGCATCGGTGACCACGTAGACCGCCGATCCAGACTGGGCGGCATGCCGTGCCAGATTGGGAGTCGTGGCAAAGCCGATGTGGGAGCGAAGTCCTTGTGCGCTCAGGCTCGATTGCAACTCCTGGGCCCAAGCATGCAATGCGTTGGGTTCAGGGGGTTGCAATCGGCTCAATCCCCGCAAGTCCAAGGTGCACAAGCCCGGGGCGGTGGATTCCAGGTGCGGAGAAAAGCCGTAGGCGCACTGGAGCAGGACGTCGGTGGTGGCTGTTTCTTGTGCGAGGGCGCGGTGGCGGACGCGGACGCCGGTGCATCGCGCCAGCGCCTGGGTGGCGGTTTGTCCGCGTTCCACGCCAGCGTCTCGAGCCGGCGGGGTCATTTCCAGGACGACCGGGGTGCTGCGCGCCGGGTCTACCAATGCCACAGGTTGTTCCCAGAGTTCTGGCGCCAGCCGCAGTGCGGCCTGGAGCGGGAATTGAGGCAAGTGAATGACGGCGTACATGGCGCGTGGAGCAAGAATCGGCGGGCGCGCCTTCAGGCGGTTTGCCGCGCACCGGCCTCCCGCACTCGGCGTTGCTCGGTCTCGAAGCGGAGGTCCAGAGTATCGGGGCTGCGCTCGAGATCGCGGTGGTCGAGTCGGGTCCGGGAAACGATGCGGGCGGCGGCTCCGGCCACCAACGGTTGGGGCGTAATGACCAGCACGGTTCCGCCGTGTTGCTCCATGAGTCGGCTGAGGCGGTACCAGAGGGTGCCCGGGATGCGGCGTAGTTCGTGGGCTGGGTTGAGTTTCAGGTCCAGGACCACCAGGGCGATGTTCCGGTCGCGCAGCAACAGATCCGTGGTTTGCAACGCTTCGGCGGTGCTCCGGCAGCGCACCCAGAGCAGGTGGGCCAGAGCTTCCGGTTCGAGGGCGTCGATGTCCAGGCTGTCGGCTCCGTCGACCAAGGTCAGGAAACGCCCGGCCGAGGCGGTGTGTCGCAGCAAGGAATGAATGAACTGGGCGCTGCCGGAGCCTTCCCCGGGAGCAACCAGTTCGGTGAAGGCCCCTTGGGGCAACCCGCCTCCGAGGCCTTGATCAATGGATTCGATGCCGGTGGGCAGGGCCGCGGGAATCATCCGCTCCGGTGCCATCCCGAGCCGAGCCTGTGGCAGGCGTTCGGCCAGGAATTGCCGTAGTTCGATGATCTTGGTGTCGGCGGGCATGGCAGTGACCGGAGTCGAGTCGGGGGATCAGTCTAGGCATCCCTTCCGCGGGTAAAACTCAAATCCTTCCCGAGTGACCAGAATTCATCCGACCTGAGGACAAGGGCTGTCCGATGGGTTCGAATCTGGCTCATTGGTAAAACCAGAGATTCTGGCTCGGTTGCTTCGGATCCGGAGCTGCGGTTCACTGGGTCGATGATGTTTCGGGCGATGATGGCCGGATGGGTAACAGCGATGGTGCTTTCTGCGGGAGCCTCACCGCACTCCCTCACGTTCGAGGACTTGGCCTCCCTTCAACGATTGAGCGATCCGCAACCTTCTCCGGACGGTCGATGGATCGCCTGTGTGGTGACCACGCCCGATCTGGGTGAAAACCGCACCGACAGCGACATCTGGTTGGTGCCGGCCGCCGGTGGAACTCCGCGGAAGTTCGCCGCTTCGGCCAAGCACGATCGGCATCCACGATGGTCGCCGGATGGTCGATGGCTGGTCTTCGAGTCCAATCGCGATGGGGAGTTTCAGTTGTGTATTCAGGCGGTGGACAGGGGCGAGGCCCGGGTGATCACAAGCCTCGCCACCGGAGCCAGTGCCCCGGCTTGGTCGCCAGATGGCTCGTGGATTGCCTTCGTGTCGTCGGTGTATCCGGAGTTTTCCGACAAGTCTCCGGCGGAATCCGAGCGTCTCAATCGGGAGCGGATCCAGGGGCTGGAGAAGGGCAAGGTGAAGGCCCGGGTGTACGACGCGCTGCCGGTGCGCAAGTGGGATGCGATGAACGATGGCCGGCGCAACCACCTCTTCGTGGTGTCGGTGTCGCAGGGGGCGGCCGTGGGTGCGCCGGTGGACCTCACTCCGGGAGCGCAGGATGCGGTGCCTTGGTCGAGTACGTTCGCTGCGGGCGATGAGTTCGATTGGTCTGCGGATTCGAAGTCTCTGGTGCACACGCCCTCGCCGGCGCCGGTGAGGGAGGAGTCGTGGTCCACGGATCACAATTTGGTGTCGGTGTCGGTGGATGGTTCCCAACGCACTGCGTTGACTACGCAACGAGCCGCCGATGGGTGTCCGCATTATTCGCCGGACGGCCGCTGGCTGGCGTATCGGGCTCAGGCTCGGGCGGGCTTCGAGGCGGATCGGTGGCAGTTGATGCTCCGGGATTTGAAGACGGGTCAGGTGCGCAGTTTGACGCGCGACTGGGACCACTCGGTGGATGGGATCGCTTGGTCGAAGGAGGGGCGATTGGTGGTCGAGGCGGAGTCGCAGGGACGCAAGCAACTGTGGTGGGTGGCGTTGGACAGTGCTTCTGCGCCGCGTGCGCTGACTACGAGTGGTTCGGCGGGTGATGCGGTGTTCGGATCCGACGGTGCTTCGGTGGTGTATTTGGAGACGCGGATGGATTCGCCGGCGGTGTTGAAGTCGGTGGAGGTTGCTTCGGGTCGGGTGGTCACGTTGTGGGATCCGAATGCGGAGCGGCGTGCGTCTTGGAATTTGCCGGTTCCGGAATCGGTGACGGTGAAGGGCGCAGGCGGGGTGCCGGTGCAACTGTGGATCTTGAAGCCGCCGGGGTTCGATGCGGCCAAGCGGTATCCGCTGGTGTTCTGGGTGCATGGGGGGCCGCAAGGGGCTTTCCTGGATGGGTGGTCGTACCGTTGGAATCCGCAGTTGTGGGCGGCGCAGGGTTGGGTGTTGGCGATGCCGAATCCGCGGGGGTCGACGGGGTTTGGGCAGAAGTTCACGGATGACATTTCGCGGGATTGGGGTGGTAAGGTTTTCGGGGATTTGATGGCGGCGTTGGATTGGTGCGAGCGGCAGCCGTGGGTCGACCGGAAGCGGATGGCGGCGGCGGGGGCCAGTTATGGTGGCTACATGATGAATTGGTTTCAGGGGCATACGGACCGGTTCAAGACGTTGGTGACGCATTGTGGGGTGTACGAGTTCCACTCGATGTACGGGTCGACGGATGAGTTGTGGTTTGATGAGTGGGAGCATGGGGTTCCGTGGAAGACGCGGGGGTTTGATCGGGATTCGCCGGATCGGTTTGCGGCCCGGTTTCGGACGCCGAATTTGATCATCCACAATGAGTTGGATTATCGGGTGCCGGTGGGGCAGGGGTTGGCGTTGTTTACGGCGTTGCAGCGTCAGGGGGTCCCGAGTCGGTTGTTGTACTTTCCGGATGAGGGGCACTGGGTGCTGAAGCCGCAGAATAGCCAGCTCTGGCATGCGACGATCTTTGAGTGGTTGCATCGGTATTTGGATGGTGCTGAGTGAGTGGGTGGAGCGC
>CAMATE010000093.1 GCA_945861075.1 Akkermansia muciniphila | reverse complement strand
GGGCACGGGTTGCCTTCGACAACCAACTCTTTGCTGAGGCTGGGCAATATTACATCCGGTTGGTGGATTCAGGGAAGGGTGACGCCGACGTGTTGACGGCGCTGGGTGTGTGCTTGGCGCAGGGTGGGCAATGGAACATGGCGGCAGAGACCTTTGCACGGGTTCAAGTCGGCCATGGTGGTGCGGAGGTGGCTCGTGAAAATCTGGGTGTCGCTCGACAGCGGCTCGGGCGTCGGGGTGACGGTCACGACATCACGGCACTGCTGGCAGAGGCTGATGCCGATTACAAATCCGGTCACCCGAGTCTGGCTTGTTGGGCTTGGATCGAGGTGTTGAGAGTTCGTCCGCGCGACGATTCCCTGAGGCGCACCCTCGTATCCGTTTTGTTGGAGCAGCGATGGACTCAGGCTGCCCGCTGCCACCTAGAGGAGCTTTTCCGTTCAAATCCTTGGGATCCTTCGATCGGCACCTGGCTCGCATTGGTCCTCTTCGAGTCCGGTGACAAGCAAGGGGCATCCAGTGCCTTGGAAGGTGTTTTCGCGCTGGATCCAGGATTTGAAGAAGCCCGCCGTTTAGAGGCAGATTTCGCTTTGCGGGACGGTCGCTACGAAGAAGGCCGGTGGCTGATTCAGCGACTGCTCGACCGGAACCCGGGCGACTTCAGCCTTCTGCTGTCTCGGGGGATTTGCGCCTTCCATTTGGGCCGCTGGGACGATGCCGTGTCCGGGTTGGAAGAGGCGGCGAAAATAAAGCCCGACAATGAGCAGTTGCAGCGCAATCTGGGTGTTGCCCGTGAACAGCAACGGGCTGCGGCGATGGCTCAGGTGGATTCCCATGTCCGTTCCGAGTTGGATCAGGCTGGAGCATTGCAGGCTCGTGGAGAGATTCGCGAGGCCTTGGGACGCCTCGAGGCTCTGGCCGCGCTCCGTCCCGAATGGTCTGAGATTTGGGATTCCATGGGATCCTTGAGGTATCTCAGCGGGGATGCTCTCGGCGGGGCTCGAGACCTTTCCCATGCCATCCGCCTGGCTCCCGGTCTGCCTGACACTCAGGTCCGTTTGGCGATGGCATATCGCGAGTGTCAGAGGGTTTCCGAGGCCATGACGGTTTTGGACCAGGTGGTTGTCGATCACCCAGAGCATGGTGCTGCTTGGCGACTGAAGGGAGATCTCGAATTGGAGTCATCTGCCGAGAACGCCCGCCTGAGTTATGCTTCGTTGCTTCGGAGTCACCCGGTGCTTCTGGACGACCTCGTCCGTCTGGCCTTGGCCAATTTACAAACCGGCCGTTTGGATGAGTCTCGGTCCTTGTTCCATACGATTTTGGCCATTTGTCCAGACCACGCGACGGCTCTGAAGGGCCTCGAACGCGCTCAAGCCATCTAAACATGGGGTCTTCCTCCGAAGTAACGAACCCGTTGGACCAGCTCCGCGCCTTGCGGTCGGAGGTGATTGACCGTGAGCGTTCCCGGATGAAGGGCCTCCTTGAGGAGGTTCCTTCGATCAACGAGGAACCTGCGGTTGCAGTGCCCGGTGGTGAAGGGGATGTTCCGGTTCCTGATGACTCCGATGCGGTGTTGGATCGAAAGCCCAAGAAAGCCAAAGCAGTCCGCCGAAACCCCACCATTGAGGGTGATGAGCTGAAGGTCCGCCTAGGGACCGATTTGCGCCGACTGCTGAGTTTGCACTGCCACTTGGAAGGTTGGTCGGTGAACGAGTTGGTCACTACGGTGCTGAGGTCCGCCTTGTCGGCACGGTCTCCAGCCATTTGGCATGGTGGAACGTTGCTGGCTTCAGCCCATGTGTGTCGTTTTTGGCATCGGCATCCGATGGAGACCGCGCTCAGGTTGACGTCGGAAAAGGGGGTTTTCTTAATCACCACCAATCCGGCGAGCCCCCTGTTCAAGCATTGGAAGGAACACTACACGTTGCTGGGTTTGCCTGATGTCGATCGGATGGCGCGGCAGATGAGGCTGATCCAGTTGCAGGAGTGGGTGCAGTCGGTGGAAGACTTCGATATCTCCGATTGGCGCAAGACCATCGCCGAAGAGGACTATTTGGTGACCCGAGCTGTCGTATCCCAGCAAGAAGGCCTCACCGAGGCGGGTAATCGAAGTGGTGAAACACTCCCAGTCGGCGCCTGACGACGATGACACATCAAAACGACATGACCTTAAAGAACTGCGGCCGTGATACCCTGAGCTCAAGGGGTTCTGTCATACTCATTTCCTTGGGAATCTTGAGTGTTTGCGGTGCTGAACCTATGGGGTACCTCAGTCGCACGGAAAGGGAGCCCGTAAGGATTCGATTGGAGGCTCCACCCAAGCCGCCTGTGCCGCCACTGCCGCCGCTGCCTCAGACTTATATTCCTGAGCCGCAATTCACTGCAGAGTTTTTGTCTGAATTGAAGACGACTTCGGCTATGCACCGGACGAATTTCACTGTCCGCGCGGAGACGGGGGATCCCATCGGCCTTCAGGTTCCTCCAATCATCACTCCTCCGATTGACCCATCGCCTGCTGGATGGGCCGGGGATCCTGAAAAGTCCCGCCAACTGCTAAGATATTTCTTCTCCAACGTGACGGTGACCAATGGCGCCGGCGGGATGAACGGCACTTCTGGGGTGCCTGTGAATGTCATTCTGCCATTGCGCGTTTCAGCGGGCGATGCGCCTGCCAAGGGCACAGGGAGGGCTACCTATGAATTGCGTTAAACGGTTCCATGCCATCTGGCTCGCGGTTGCATTGCCGCTGATGGCCGTGGGTGATGACGAGGTGTCGCTCCCGCCGGTAAACACCGAACCAGCAAAGACGGCCAAGGTGGAATTTGGTCTCGACCCTCGATTGGGGGGACTACCCACCGACAATTTGCAGTTCAAGACGAACATCGGCTATTTGGTGGATCAAAATCGGGCGGCTGAGTCCCGTTTTCAGAGACTTCGAGGTCTGGTGACACAAACCAATTACCTGGAGGAATTCGGACGGACCGTCGAGTCGGTGCTCAATTCAGATGCTTCGGAACGCCTCAAGGAGGACACTCGGAAATTGACGTTGTTGGAGTTGGCTCACCAACGGGAGTTGGCTGCGGAAAAAGACAAGTCTGGCGGGCATCTCGAGCGGGCTCTTCAATTACTCGCCGAATACGTGGAGCGGTATTCGCGGGATGCAGCGGTCCCGGAAGTGCTGTTGCGTCAGGGATATTTGATGCGGCGATTGGACCTTAAGGACGAAGCCATCGAGAAGTTCTATCTGGTCCTGCGATCGGTGCCTCGGATCGAGGGTCGTAACTTGGCTTATTCCCGTCGTCTGGTGCTCATGGCCCAATCCGCTATCGCTGATACCTGCGCGGAAATGGGGCGACACGCCGAGGCGGCAGAACTCTACGGCCGGATGCTTCAGACCAAGTCTGAGGAATTGGAGGTCGAGACGGTGCGTATCAAGCGGTTGAGGTCTTTCAAGGAATCGGCCACGGACGGAGTACTCGAGTTACAGGCCTTGGCCTTCTTAGAAGAGTTCCCCGATTCCGACTATATCCCGGAGGCCAGGTATTTTCTGGCCCACTCGTTGAAGCATCAAAAAAAGCGCGATGCGGCCATGGAACAATTCCAACTGCTGTTGGAAGCCGTCGAACTGGCCCCTCCTGAGCGACTGGCAAAATGGCTGCCGTGGAAACTGAGGGTTGGCAACGAACTGGCCAATCAGTTCTACCTGGAAGGGGACTATATTTCTTCGGTGGCCTTGTATCGGGCACTTGCACGGTCCAATTCAGACCTTCAGGCCAAACAGGCTTTCCAGTATCAAATCGGTCTCTGCGAGGAGCGACTGGGGCAGACCACCGAGGCCATCAAGACCTATCAACAAATTGTGGATTCCCCGATGATTTCCACAAACAACACCAACGGTGTGCCGGTCCAGATTCTGCGGAATATGGCAGCCTTGCGTGTCTCGTTACTCAAGTCCGCATCGCAGACTTCGGGCGACCGCGGAGCCACGTCCGTTCAACCTTGAGTGCCTGCATGCCGACCCCTTTCGAGACTGCTTTAGACGCCTACCACCAGGTCTGTCTTAGGCTGTTTGATCTGTCCGAAGAGGAAGGCAGGTTGCTGGAATCAGGAACCCAGAAGCCTGTTGGTGAGATGAGTCGCCGTCGGCGTGAGTTGTTGCGCGAGTTGGGAAGGACTCAAGCTGCCCTGAAATCGGTCGTGCCGGTCCCATTTCCTGATCGCCTCCGTCCCGTTTTGCAGGCGACGCTGGACTTGATCCAGCGGTCCGTTCGCCAAGATCGACGCAATGAACAGTGGATGCTTCAACACCAAATGATTCCCGGGGATCTGGTTCCCAGCAGCGCGACCCGAAATCCGCAGCGGGTGCGCTCCGCCTACGGCCTGAGGGCAGGGGAGGCGGGACGGTGAAATTGATCGAACGGGTTCTTGTGGTCGATCGGTCTGATCTGATCAGGCAAACTGTGGGGCGTGTACTGCGTCCGAGGGGGGTGGCCGTGGCCGAGGCCAATTCGCTGGCTGCAGCCTGGGAATATCTGGAGGCTGACCGGTTTCAGTTGCTGTTGCTGGGTGAAACTCTTCCCGATGGTTTGTCCACCACGTTGATCCGCGAGTTGGCCGCGCGAATGGAGACGCCCTACATCGTCAGCATCCTCGACAAGGACAATAGTGAATCGAGCCAGCAGCACCGTTTGGCTGGGGCTCATGAGATCGTGGTGCGTCCCTTCGCGGAAAGGGATCTCCGCGAATTCTTTGATCGGGCGCGCAAGTTTCTATCGGCAGGAGTGTCGGCAGGAGGGACCGGAAGCGTTGCTTCAGTCACTCTTCAGTCAGCTCCGGTTCCCGCAAGGCAAGAGCAGCGGCGTGTCACTCCCGGAGCCCTACCTTCGGGCGTGCAGATCCTGGGGCGTTCTCCGGCTACCCAGCATCTTCGGGAATACATCCGCAGGATCGCTCCTACCCAAACCACGGTACTCATCCAAGGCGAGAGTGGAACAGGTAAGGAACTCGTTGCGCGCGCTCTTCATCAGCAAAGCACACGTTCAGCTGGTCCCTTCGTGAAGTTGAACTGCGCTGCGTTGCCGGAGTCCTTGGTGGAGAGTGAGTTGTTTGGTCACGAACGGGGAGCCTTCACTGGGGCAATCATCCGGCGCGAGGGGCGCTTTGGAATGGCCAATGGCGGAACGTTGTTGCTCGACGAGGTGAGTGAGGTGTCGCTGGCCGTGCAGTCAAAGTTGCTGCGGGTGATCCAGGAGCGAGAGTACGAGAGGGTTGGAGGTAACGAAACATTACCGGTGGATGTGCGGATAGTCGCCACCAGTAATCGCAATCTTGAGGAATCCGTCGAGAGAGGCGAGTTTCGAGAAGACCTCTTCTTCCGCCTGAATGTCGTTCCGGTCTACATGCCACCATTACGGGATCGTATTGCCGACGTACCCATCTTGGCCGAGTGGTTTCTCGAGGAGTTTTGCCGCAAGCATAGCAAACCCATTCTTGGCTTTACCAAGGAGGCTATGGACTGGCTGAAGCAGCACTCTTGGCCTGGAAACATCCGTGAATTGCAGAACATGATCGAGCGGGGTGTTGTCGCCAGCGGTGACGGCCCTGTGGGTCTTGGAAGCTTGAGTGCCTTCCGCAGCCAGTTTTCTGAGAAACCCTCCGTCCGAAGAATACTCCCACAAGCGGTCCAACCGGGGCGGGAATCATCGCAGGGTTCGTCGCTGGGGGAGTTGCCTTTGGTGTCTCCCGCACGAGGTGGTATTCCGAAGGCGCGGGGATTCAACGCTGCCACGGGTCACAACCTGCGCTCCAGTGGGGATGCCGGCGGGGGTGAGGTATTACTATCTCTGGCGGAGGTCGAGGCCGAGCACATCCGGAGGGTGCTTGAGCACTGCGAGCACGACCTTTTGGCGGCATCCAGAATCTTGAAAGTCTCTGTTCCGGCCCTTCAGAGGCGAATCATGAACCAGACTGCTACCTAGCAGTTGTTGTTTCGCCCGGAATCAAAGATCAGGACAGTATCGCCGTATCAGTTGCAGGCATCCATAGCATGCGAGAAATCAAGACACTTCTGACCGACATTGGCTCGATTACCTACGGCGCGATCCGTAGGAGAGCATTCTGGTTGAGCTATGCCAAATTGTCGCTGCTGATCCTGGCTCTCTCCACGCTCATTTTCTGGCCTGCATTCCGGAAGGCTCGCATGGCCGATCAAGTTCAGTTGACCCGGATATTCGAAGATCGCCGTCGGGTGATGGAGAACCATTTCAACCGAATTCCCCGTTTGTTTGAATCGATTGTCAGGGGGAAGACTCCCGCTCAGCGGAGAAGTGTGATGGAGTTGATTCAGGAATACGACCGTTACCCTGGAATCGTGACGGTGGGGTTGGCTCGACTCAGTGAAACTGGCCTCAAGATTTCAACAGACGAATCGGTGCTGGCCATGGGTAATGGTGGATTAGCCGGGGTTTTTACCAACGCGGCCTTCTTGGAAAACATCTCAGAAGTTTTCAGTACTGGATCCAATCATGTCTCGGCGGTGTTTTGGAACGGGGCACCTTCGAAGGATGCCACGACGGCCTATTTCGCTTTTGCATCACGAGGAATCGGGTGGGATCCCGGTGAATCGCCAGATCGACGTAGTGTGGTGTTCGCTGTTGTCAATCTCAGCCGGCTCACCATGCACGCTGGGCGCCCCGCGAGTCTCAATCTGATAGAGGTACACCTTTCGAACCTGTCGGCTGATGGGGTTTCGGTCAATATGGATGAGGTCGTGATGCCCGGGAAAGTGGGGCACCAGCCGGTGCTCGAGATTCTGCCCGAGAACCCGCAGGAAAAGGCAAGGCTACAGGAAGGCTTTCGTTTGCTGGAGTTGGAGAATCGCGGCAATGAACTCATCAACCACTCTCGGATAGGAAAGGGCAGGACTGCCTTGCTCCGGATGATCTCTTTTCCGAACCGGGAATTCCGCATCACGGTCTTCATCAAGAATTCCTTCTTAAAATCCAGTGCTGTCCGCGCTCTGATGGTAGCGATGCCTTACTACATCCTTCAGATCCTGATCATCGGATTTCTGATGGTGCTGATGTGGACTGTCTTCTCGGCCAGTCGGAACCAGATGAAAGAACTGGCCGATGCCCAGTCAACCATCGCCCGACTGAATCTGCATCGCACGTTGGTGCAGCAGGAGTTGCACGATCACATCATCCAGAACCTGACACTGCTTGGGGTGCAGGTAGCCACCAGTCGCCTGGACGATGTCAGTGGTTTCGCGCGAACACGCGAACTGATACTTCAACAGTTGGATTATCTGCGGCGAGAACTGCGGCGGTTGTTGGTTGAGGGAACGGAGCGGTTGCAGTCATTCGACGAAATGGCTGTCCAACTTCAAAGTATCTGCTCGCAGATGGAAAAGCGGTTCAATGTCCGGTGCCCGTTGACCACCTCGAACATCGACGGATTGAACCTGCACCCGGAGGTGCTTTTCCGGACCTGCCGGTTTGCCGAAGAGTTGCTTGGGAATGCCATCCGCCATGGTCGTGCAAAGAACATCACCATGAGGGTGGAGTGCTTCGCCTCGCCTCCGATGCTGTTCCTACGGGTCGCGGACGACGGGAACGGATTTGATCCAGCGAACTATTCGGCAGGGTTCGGATTGCAGAGCATGTCGGCATTCGCCCGACGTTCCCGAGGTCAGTTGAGGATTGAGCGCCGGACTCCGAAGGGAATGCTCATCGAGTTGATGATACCCGTGAAAATGTCGCCGCCCACCACTTGAAACAGCCGGTCCACTCAAAATCATGAAAATAGCCTTTTTGGACGATCATCCTCAGCTTGCCGAAGCGATCGCAGGCGCCGTTGCCGCGGCCATGCCTGGCACTCAAGTGGACTGCTACAGTCATTGGTCCGAATTGGAGCCAACATTGGTGCCCGAGCAATACGATCTTTTGTTCTTGGACATGAGACTCGAGGACTGTCTTGGCGCCGAGTTGATCGTTCCTATTCAAGAATTGAGTCCCAAGACCCGAATCGTGTTGCTGTCCGCCTTCGCGCAGAACGACCTCCTTATCAAATGCCTCAATTTGGGCATTGTAGGATACATTTCGAAAACGAGTCCGATTGAGACGTTGTTGGAAGCGGTGAATGCGGTCGCCGCCGGTGGTACTTTTTTTGATGAAAACATCAACCTGGATGCTGAGTCGCAGCAGGTTGACCCCAGCACTCGCAAATCTTCCTGATCCAGAATTCCATGAGCGAAACCTCCACCTCCCGAATCCTCCTCATCATTGAGGATCCCCTGATTGGCTCGATTCTTCGAGACCAACTCCAGAGTCTCTCCCATTCTGTCAGTTTGCATGCCTCGCCAGGAGATGGAATCACCGATGCCCAGCAGCAGAGTTATCCTTTGGTGATCGTGGACGATGTGATCTCAGGGGGAGATCCGTTCAAGCTGCTACAGGAGTTGGCCAAGGCGCGTCCCGCCATGAACCGGATTCTCATGACTTCGGGCAGGGACATGAACGCCGTCATGGAGGCTCGCCGCACCGGGTTGATTCTCCGCTATCTAACCAAGCCGTGGATGAAGGATGAGGTCGCCATGGCCGTGGACGGTGCCTTGGCCCAATCGGCACTCCGGGTAGAATTAGAGGCGCTTCGGGCGAGGAACCTCGTGCTCAATCAGCAGTTGAGCGATGCGGTGAGAGGCGGTGCTGCAGGCGAGGGCTCAGGGGATAACTCTGGAGCTGGTGAGGCTGGCGTGTCCGCTGTGGCTGGTGGCCCAGCCGTGGATATGTCGATCGAGATGGCAATCAAGATGCTTGGGGTTTTCCACCCCAATCTTGGCAATGCGAGCCTGCGTGCGGTGGCTATCTGTCGGACGATCGGAGAGTTGATGGAGCTTCCACCCACTGAATTGCCGCGTCTGCTTTGGGCTGCTGCCCTTCATGATATCGGCATGCTGAGTGTGGATCGGGGGATCGTGCGTCGCTGGTTGCGGGATACCGCCAAATGCACTGAAGAAGAATTGGCCATGATTCGCCACCATCCGGAGATCGCCGAGGAAGTTCTCAAGAGCTTCCCGGCTTTGGTCGGTGCCGCCGATGTGGTTCGACATCATCATGAAGCCTTCGACGGATCGGGATACCCGGATGGGCTCAAGGGCGAGACCATCCCACAATTGTCTCGGATACTGGCTCCCGTGGTGCATTTCTGTCACCGCAATGGATCGACCACCCAGATTCTCAACGAATTGGAGAGTCTCTCGGACAAGCAGTTTGACCCGACAGCGGTTCGACTTCTAGCAAAGGCCTTGCCGATGACCCAGATTCCGCGCGGTGAGCGGGAGTTGCTGCTGATCGAATTGAAAGCCGGCATGGTCTTGGGTCGCGATTTGTTCAATGCCGGCGGGCATTTGCTCCTGCCCAAGGGACGTGAATTGAAAGACTCGGATATCAACAGGATCATTGCCATCAACCGGGTGACTCCGCTGACTCCGTTCGTTCTGGTCTATTGCTGAGCCGGACTCTTAGCCAACATTTGAGGACCTCAGATGTTGGCTGAAGCGGGGCGTGCCTGCCGGAATCCGCTCGATCGGTCTCCAGCAATGGGCGCTCCAAGCATTCATCCGCGAAGTGCCACAGTGACGGCACCTCGTCAGCCGGGATACTCCGGTTGGTATTGGCGCCGTGCTCCCAGACCTGATACTGGCAGTAGGTCCTCGCAGGCTGGCCTGAGGGGTTCTGACAATATTCAGCATTTCGGTTACCCGTTTTCACGGTTCCGAGGTTGGCCATTTCGCGAAATAGGTCAGCCCGGCGTAAAATAAGTTTATGGTTCACAACCAAATGTGTTAAGTAAATAGTCGTTGTTAAGCAATAAATCCCTATTTAGCCCTATTTTTCAGAAATTAGTCTTACACCCGATGGGTATTGCAACGTGATGGTTGGGGCTCAGCGCTTAAAAATTGGAGTTTAAGTAAATCCCCCGTTGTTCCGATGAGCCATAGAATGACATCGCGAAAAAAATGTGTGCTACGCATTGGGTTGCTAGCCCTTTGGTTCCTCAGCGCATCCAATATGCATGCTCAGACCCGCAACCGGTCTCTGGTGGCTTGGGGTGAAACGTTGCTGGGCCTGAACCGTGCTCCGGATCTGCCGGCGGGAGTTTCAGCGAGCGATGTCGAAGAGGTCTCTGCCGGAGAAGTAGTCACGGCGGTGACGCTTCGCTCTGGGATCGCTGGTTACACCGGCAGTCGACTGATCCTTCGGGGCCCTGCGCTGCTGACAGGAAGTGCGGACGGAACCATCTCTTACGGTAGTGGTGCGGTGGATTACACCGACAAGACGACGTGGAATACCGCGTTGCAGGGATCATCCGGGGGCATGGGCTTGGATCGGGTGGGATTTGGCCATTTGTTCGGTGCGTTGATCCGAAAACCGACAGGTACTCCGGTGGCCATTGCTTCTGGCCGCTTCAAGGATCAATTCCCGGGTGACCTGGCCTTTTTCGGAGATCGGGTTTCGGCCGGTTTGCCGGCTACCGATACCGATGCGGCGGGGAAGTTTGTTTCCGTGGTGTCCAGTTCGACCCATGTCTTGGCCTTGCGCGCGGATGGAACGGTCAAGGCCTTCGGTGGTGACAACCTGTTCGGTGAGCAGTTGATTCCATCCGGCGTGGTCGGGGCCATCGAGGTCGCGGTGGGTGAGTTTTTCAGTGCTGCGTTGTTGAGCAATGGTCAAGTCATCGTCTGGGGATCGGATGCTTTCGGGGTCGTCGTCGTTCCGACCGCGGCAACCAATGTCATATCACTTCGAGCCGGTGCATCGCACTTGGTTGCTTTGCGGGCTGATGGAACTGTTGTTGCTTGGGGCAACTCGGCTGATGGCAGAACTTCGGTGCCCGCCGGACTCAGTCGAGTCACAAAGATCGCAGCGGGTCGCGCCCACTCCCTGGCCTTGCGGGATGACGGCACGGTGGTGGCTTGGGGTTATAATGGTGCTGGTCAAACCTCGGTTCCCTCCGGTTTGGTCAACGTGGTGGATATCGCGGCTGGCGGTCAGCACAACCTAGTGTTGGTGTCCCGCGAGGGGCCCCAACTGGATGTGCTGAGCGTCAGCGAAACGTCCAGCCAAGGTGTTCGTAATTTTAATCCTGCGTCCGACTACACCGATCGTGGACGCACTCTCACGGTCCGGGCCACTCTTGTGAATGCTGCTCCTCCGATACAGTTCCGGTGGCGTCGAAATGGGGCCGTGATCTCGGGTGCCACGAACGCCCAGTTGACTCTGACTGTTGCGGCTTCCGATGTGGGAAGCATCCGCATCGATGCAGAGGCGATCAATGCGTTCGGCAGTGACATGGAATCGGCCACCATCAGAATAGCTGAAATCCCCTCTGAGGTGGCAGTTGATGCGGCTTCCTATGTGGCATCACCTCTGACCGTGGCTATTTTGGGACGGACCTCTTCAGGCGTTTACCTCAGTGTGGAGAATTCTTCTCGGGTGCTGGCTTTCAATGTCAGCGCCAAGGGGGAGCCGAGTCCTCGCGTCAATGTCTACGATGCGAAGACGGGCCAGAGCGTTGCTACAGAAACTGTGTTGACTCTCGCATCGGCATCAGTGTCGGAAACCAGCACTGTGCCGACCACGCG
>CAMATE010000092.1 GCA_945861075.1 Akkermansia muciniphila | reverse complement strand
AACAAAACCAGTTCGACACGGTTTACCACGAGCACTTCTCTTATTTCACCCTGCACACCGTGCAGCGTATTTTCACGGCGGCCGGCCTGCGGGTGTGGGATGTGGACGAGTTGCCGACTCACGGTGGCAGTATCCGGGTCTACGGTTGCCATGCAGAGGACCGGCGCCCGGAGGCTCCGGCGGTGGCGGCATTGGTGGCCGAGGAAGTGCAGCGCGGCCTGCAAAGCCCATTGGGGTACGAGGGCTTCCAAGCCAAGGCCAACCGCATCAAGGACGACTTGCTGTTCTTCCTCATCCAGCAAAAGCGAGCCGGCAAGACGGTCGCCGCCTATGGAGCGGCGGCCAAGGGCAACACCTTGCTCAACTACGCCGGAGTCAAACCCGACTTGCTGCCCTTTGTTTGTGATGCAGCGCCCTCGAAGCAGGGTAAGTGGATGCCCGGCAGTCACATTCCCATTCTGCCCCCGTCTGCTTTGACCGAGCGGCGGCCTGATTTTCTGCTGATCTTACCGTGGAACATCGCCGCCGAAGTGCGTCAGCAAAATATCGCGCTGGAACGTTTGGGGACCCGCTTCGTCACCGCGATCCCGGAGTTGACGGTGTTTGCGCCTGCGGAATGAGTCGTTGGCTGCGACTGCAGCGCTTCACTACCGCAGCTCGCGCCAGTCATCGACCGTCATGGCCCGTCCGTTTTTCCATCCGGCGTGGCCGTCGAAGAAGAGCAGGTTGGCTCCTTCGCCATGCCGCTTGGCCGCCACCCGGCGTTCGCTGCTCAGAGTGCGCCCGGTCGCTCCGTAGGGCAGGTGCGCCGGGTTCCAAACGTCGTTGAGGTCTACGCCGCCGATGACATTGGTCACGGTGAAAACCGGCCGCCACGAGGCGCTCTCGTTGTCGGCCAAGTAAATCGTGTCGGAGGGGCTTTGCACGCGCTGGATGTTGACTGCACCCGTCACCTCGCTGCCGACCATGTCGCGCGGGCTGCTGAACTGCCAAGAGTTCACCACATAGCATACCACCTGCCGTTTGTTGGGGTAGCTCGGGCAGGTGTACACCTTGATCCGGCCGTACTGGTCGCGCGCGGCAGCGGTGCCTCCGAGGCTGGGGATATACATTTGCCACCAGTAGGGCTCGTTGCCCCGGGGGACTTTCCCGCCGTGGTCGTCGGCGTACATCAGCATCGCCAACCCCATTTGGCGCAGGTTGTTGTAGCACGAGGTCTTCCGCCCCTTCTCCTTCGCCTTGGCCAGTGCCGGCAGGAGCATTCCCGCCAGGATCGCGATGATGGCAATGACCACCAGCAACTCGATGAGCGTGAAGGCCCGATGCGGCGACGAAGTTCTGCGGGGGACCATGTTGCTGATGGAACTCCAACCGCTCAGGGAATCAACCGGGCAATTCGAGTCCGAGGAGCCTGTCCCTGAGCCGGAACGATTCAATTGGATCGGTCGTGCTGGCTGCGTCTTCTTCCGCAAG
Organism: Akkermansia muciniphila; assembly: GCA_945861075.1. Taxonomy (GTDB): domain Bacteria; phylum Verrucomicrobiota; class Verrucomicrobiia; order Limisphaerales; family UBA9464; genus SXXZ01. The sequence continues at coordinate 10,235 of CAMATE010000092.1, read as the reverse complement.
AGCTTCGTTGTTCGCTCGTTACGGGCCTTCAATCGGCCCGCGCCTCGCTCTCGCCTCGTCTTGCGGAAGAATCCGCTACGCCATCCCTTTCCTCCCAACTGAATCGTTCCGGCCATGTCGCATGAAGATTCAGCCGGGGAGTTGATCGGGATTCGGGGACAGGTTTGAATGAAGGATCGGTCCAGCAAATCCATGAAAACCTGCGCCAAATCAAATCGTTGGTTCCCTGTGGCCGCCCATGGTCAGTCCTTATTCCGATCGGGCTTTTTGCCGGTGCTGGTGTGGTTTTTGATGGTCGTTGGGTTTGACCGGTCGGTGACTGCCGCCGATCCAGCCTCGCCGCGCAAAGGCCTCGTCGCGACCGTGAATCCGGTGGCCACCGAGGCGGGCCTGCAGGCCTTGCGTGACGGGGGTAATGCGGTCGATGCGGCCATCGCCTGTGCCCTGACCCTTGGTGTTGTTGACGGGCACAATTCGGGCCTCGGCGGCGGATGTTTCATGACCGTGCGCCTGGCTGATGGGCGGTTGATCACGCTCGACGGTCGTGAGATGGCCCCGGCCGCAGCGACGCGGGACATGTTCGTGCGCGAGGGCAAGGCCGATCCCCGACTCAGCCAAGATGGCGCCTTGTCGGTGGGCATTCCCGGCGAGTTCGCCACGCTCGCCTACGCCAGCACCAACTATGGGCGTCTGCCGTTGGGCCGACTTCTCGAGGCCGCGGCTCGGGTCGCCGAGAAGGGTTTCCGGCTCGATCGCCATTACGTCGGCCGCCTGAAGGAGACGCGGTCGCAGTTGGCGTTGTTCCCCGAGAGCGAGGCCATCTTTCTGAAGGGTCTGCCGTCGGTGCCATCGGCGGGCGATCGCTTGCGCCAATCTGATCTGGCCCGGTCGTACCGGCAGATGGCCCAGGGTGGCGTGGCTTGGTTTTACCAAGGCGACTTTGCGCGCCGCACGGCTGAGTGGATGAAGGCCCATGGTGGCGTGGTGAGCGCCTCCGACTTCGCCCGATACGAGGTGGTGCCGCGCGAACCGGTCCGGGGCACCTATCGAGGCTACGAAATCGTGAGCTTCCCGCCACCCAGCTCAGGCGGTGTTCATGTCGTGGAGATTCTCAACATTCTGGAACGCTTCGATCTCGCCGCGATGGGCGATGATTCCGCCGAATTTGCCCATGTCGTGGTCGAAGCGATGAAGCTGGCCTTCGCCGATCGCGCCCGCTGGTTGGGCGATCCCGACTTCGCGCGCGTGCCCCGGGGGTTGGTGTCCAAGGAGTACGCGGCCGAACTGGCGCAACGGATCCGTCTCGACCGGGCTTCGGTTGTTGCGGCAGCTGGTACTCCGCCCGAGGCCGATCGTGAGTGGTTCACCCGTGAGCGGAACCGGCACACCACGCACTTCTCCACCGCCGACACCGAGGGCAATTGGGTAGCCTGCACCGCCTCGCTGAACACGAGCTTCGGCAGCAAGGTCGTGGTGCCGGGTACGGGCATCCTGCTCAACAATCACATGGATGATTTTTCGGCTCAGCCGGGTGTGCCCAATTATTTCGGCTTGGTGGGTGCCGAAGCCAATGCCATCGAGGCGCGCAAGCGGCCGCTCTCGAGCATGAGCCCGACACTGGTGCTCCGAGATGGCCAGCCGATCCTCAGCGTGGGCGCAGCCGGCGGGCCGACCATCATTTCGCAAACCCTCCTGGCCATCCTGCGGGTTATTGATTTCAAGAAATCGCCCCGCGAAGCTCTGGCCGCCCCGCGCCTTCATCACCAGTGGAAGCCCGACGAACTCCATGTGGAACGGTCCTGGGGTGAAGCCGTCATCGCCGAGTTGCGGCGCCGGGGGCACACGGTTGCGGTCGATGCGTCGCTGGGTGCCGCTCAGGCGGTGGGCCGGGACGCCCAAGGCCGATGGTCTGCCGCGGCCGATCCCCGGGGCGAGGGGGCTGCTGGGGTTTGGTAGGCGGGCATCCAGTGCCTCGCTGGCGTATCAGCGGAGGCTCTTGCGAATCGTCCGAGCCAGTGCCACCGCGCCGGGCGTGTCGCCGTGCAGGCACAGCGTCCGAGCGGGCACGGCGACCCACGATCCCTCGAGGCTCTTCCACCCGCCCGTCTGCCGCCATTCGCGCAGTCGCTCGGTGATTTCCCGGGCGCGGGTCAACAGCGCTCCGTTTTGATTCCGGGGCACGAGTTGGCCGTTCGCGCAGTACGCCCGGTCGATGAATCCCTCGGCCCATGCCGAGACTCCGGCCTTGGCGGCCAGCGTCAGTACGCGACCTCCGGCGCGGGCGTAGATTTTCACCTTGGGAAACCATCGGGCCACCGCATCGACATAGGCTCGGCCGAGGGTGTCGTCGTTCTCCACGGCATGGTACAGCGCGCCGTGCAGCTTGATGTGGTGCAACTGGCTGCCATGCCGGCGTGCCAAAAGGTCCAGCGCGCCGACTTGCTGGAGCACGAGGGTCTGGAGCTGCCGTGGCGACAGAACGACGTCGACCCTTCCAAAGGCCCCGGCCACTCCGGGATGGGCCCCCAGTCGCACCGCCAGCGCCTTCGCCTCGACCACCACCCGCTCCATCGTGAGCGCATCCCCGGCATGCCCGCCGCAGGCCACATTCGCCGAGGTGATTTGCCGCAACAGCGCCCGCGTCCGCGCCCAAGGTTCTCCCTCGCCCAGGTCGCAATTCAAATCCCAGCCGGACGTCGATTGCATGGCCCGATGGAAGCAGAGAAAGGAACCGCGAGCGACCCTGTGGCTCGAGATATCGCGGGCGACGCGGTCAGGTTGATCCCGCGGAGATCAACGGGTTCTGCCACATCAATCCGGGAAAACGCGCGAAGTCGCTGTCATTGGTGAACAGCGTCGCCCGGTGTTCGATGGCGTAGGCGGCCAGGATGGCGTCGGAGAGGACCGGGCCCGCCGCCATGGCTGCGGTCATCAACTCCATAACTCGGTTGAAGTGCAGTGCACCGGGGACGAGGGTCCGCACCTGAGGCAAATCCATCCAACCTTCCACCACTTGTCGCGCATCGATCAGAGGCACTCGGGCTGCACCGAGTCTGGGATTGGTTGCGATGCGCACGAAGCCGAAGGCGATCTCCAGCGGTATCCCGATCAGTTCGTCTCCGTTCATCGCCTGTTCCCACCATCCACGGGCCGCCCCATGTTGCGGCGTGTGTGGGTTGTAGGCGTAAAGCAGCAAGTTGAGATCGGGGAGGATCACGACCCGAGTTCGAGGATTGTGTCTTCATCTTCCCATTCGGCCGCGAGCCGGTTGAAGCTCTGCCGAGTGAGTTCCGGGGGGAAGGGGGCCGAAAAGAGAGGTTGAAGTTGGACCCCGCTCGGTCGGCGTCCTAAGGCACGCTTGATCGCCTGATTCAACACCACCTTGAAGGACAGCCCGGTTCGCTCGACCTCCTGTCGGAGCAGTGCCTCCGTATCGGCATCGATCGTGATCGTGGTCCTCATAGTTAGCACCGTGACAGCAGTGTCGATGCTGTCAAGATAGCAAAGATCGCCTCCCTGCTCTTGATCGGTTGATCGGTTTTTCCGCACGCCCGTGATACTTGGGTCTGACGGATTCGGCGGTTTTCTGGACGAAAAGCGGACTGTGAGTAGCCGAGAATGTCCGCACTGATGATGGCCGTTAGCCACTGGCTTTTCGCTCTGCTGCGGGAATGATTGGTTCCCGATAAGCGCACCCCAAGCTTTCCGAATGGCCCAACCCGGACGGCTTACCCAGTTGCCTAAGCGGGGGTGAATCGGATGGGTTGGCCGGAGCGGCGTTGGACCAAGCGGGGCAGGTCGCGGGGATCGATCCAGCCGATCTTGGGGTAGCCACCGAGGGTGGGGCCGTCGTGCAAAGTGACGATGGGTTGGCCGTCGGCGGGCACTTGGATCGAGCCCGTCAGCACCGGTTCCGAGATGAGTGATCCGCCGTTCCATGCGAGGCCGCCGGGGGCTGTGGGTTCGGGTGTTGGGGCGGACTGTCCTTGGGTCGGGCCGATGATGGGCATCGTCGGTTGGTTGGTGCCAGGCCGGGCGTCCCGATCGCTCCGCAGTCGATACCCCACGCGGTCGCATTGGCTGGTGACGCGCCACTCGGTTTCGAACAGGCGGCGTTGGCTTTCTGCGTCGAACTGCTCCCACTGCGGACCCGGCCAGACGCGCAGCGGGCTTGTGTTGCGGTCGGTGACCCATTGGTCGGGTGAGATGCCGCGCGCGGCGACGCCGGAAGGCGGGTGCCAGTCGCCGGCAGGATTTCGCAGGAGTAGGTCGCCGGATCGTAAGGTGCGGCCGATGCCCGCCCGCGGATTCGTGCTGCGACTGCCCAGGAACGCCTCCGCACGGAATCCGCCCGGTACCGCCAGATACGTCCAGACACCGGAATCTCCGGGGCCGAAGTCGATCGACTCGCCGGCGCGGACGCGGAAGGCCCGGTAGGGAGCCTGTCCCCGCGGATGCGAGCCGCCGCACACCGCGACCCAACCGTCGCGCAGAGCCTCGAGGCGTTGGCCTTGCAGGCAGAGTTCCAGCACGGGGGCGTCCAGGGGATTGTCGAGCAGGCGATTGGCCCAGGCGGCGGTGACCGGGTCCATCGTTCCGCTGGTTGGCACGCCGAAACGGCGGAAGCCCTGCCGACCAGCGTCTTGCAGGCTCATCCCGAGACCCGGTTCCAGGATTCGCAAGATGGGCTCGCCCTCTGGAGCCTCTCCTGACAGCCCGCCTACGGACGGACTCAAGGCTTCGGTCCCGGGAGGTTCGTCGATGGGCACGAAACTCACCCGGTCGCCGGCTCGCAATCGGAACATCTTCTCCAAGTCAGCGGTGTGCGGATCGAAGAGCGTCGTGGAGGTTTGGCCGATGAGGTTCCATCCGCCCGGGCTGGGGATGCTGTAGATGCCGGTGTGGTCGCCACCGATGGCCACGCTGCCAGCCGGTACCCGTGGGCGAGGGGAGGCCAGGCGCGGAGTGGCCAGCGCGGCATTCAGGCCACCAAGGTAGGGGAACCCAGGCGCGAACCCGAGGCACAGCACTCGGTAGCGGCCCTGATGATGGCGCTCGATCACGGCTTCCGGGCTTAGGCCGGCGTGACGGGCCACGCGCTCGAGGTCGGGCCCGCCGTAGTGCACGGGGATCTCCACGCAACGCTCCGGTTCCTGACTCGCTGGATGGGCGATCGCCTGCTCCACGAGTTGCTGCAACGTGGCCCGATCCAGGGGATGGGCCTCGGGGTGGAAGTCCAGCAGCAGAGTGGTGGGGGCGGGGATGATTTCCCGGAGCCCGGATTGGCCCAGGGAGTCCAGCGAGCGGGCCAAGGCCGCCGCCAAGGATCGCCCGCGCAGGAACGCCGCCTCATCGGCGCGCTCCGCAAAGCGCACCCACCAGGCGTGGGAGCCCGAGGCGGTCAAGGTTGGGACCATTTCCACCGCTTTGGACTCCCAGCCCCGGCCGAGTCGAGCGTTTTGTTCACCTTCGCCACTGCACGCCGACCTCTGCTCAGCAACCGATCGCTGCGAGCTTAGCAGGACAGGGGATTCGACTTTGCCCGTGGGATCGTTAGAATAATGGCATCCCGGGTGAAGCTCAGTCGATGGCGCCGGGACGGAACCCGGCTATTGAACCCATTGGCTCCATTTTCCCAGAAGCCCCCCTCGTCCGAGGGTGCCGGTGCGTCATACCGCTCGGGTTTCAGGCGTTCGGCCTGGTTGCTCCGGCGGGCCTTCACGCTCATCGAACTGCTGGTGGTCATTGCCATCATTGCGATCTTGGCTGCGCTCTTGTTGCCCGCGTTGTCTCGGGCCAAGACCGCGGCCCTGAGCACCCGCTGCAAGAGCAACTTGCATCAGGTCGGCTTGGGCATGTCGATGTACCTCATTGATCACCGCGTGTTCCCGCACACGGTGGATGCCAACACCACCAACACCTGGTTCACTGCGATCATGCCCGACCTGGCCCGCAGCACGAACATCTTGAAATGCCCCACCTTCAAGGGTGAGTGGCCACTGGAGGAGTCCATCGTCTGGGTGTTTGGCAACGCCTACATGCGTGGCCCCACCGGGCCGGACAAGCAGGTGGGTGTGAGCTACGGCTACAATGGCTTCGGCATCGGCTCGGTGAACAAGACCCTGTGGTATGAGAACTTGGGGTTGGGGTTCGTGGTGAGTCCGGGCCAGGAAGTGCCGCAGGTGTCCGAGGCGAAGGTGGTCGCTCCGTCCGACCTCATCGCCATTGCCGACTCCATGCCTCAACCGGGGTACCTCCAGTACTTTTCGTTCCTGCTGTCCATCAGCAGCGAACCTTCCAAGGAGCGCCACAATGGTGGGTCCAACATCTTGTTCACCGATGGCCATGCCGCCAGCGAACGGAATGCCCGTCTCACCGAAGACACCGAGTCCAACCGCCGTCGGTGGAATTTGGATCATCAGCCGCATCCGGAGGTTTCCTTTTGAGTCCGACTCGGGCTGAATTTCCTGCGTGCAACCCCGTTGGAATGTCCTCTCCGCTCTCGTCGCCGCGTTGCTGAGCTGGGTCGGAACCTCGGCCTTCGCCGCAGAACCTACCGCGCCGCCCAAACTCCCGCTCTGGCCCGGCCAGGCTCCGGATGGCTCCGGCGGTCAGGTAAGCCCAGAGAACTCTGGTTTGACCGTTCATCCGGCACCGAAGCCCAACGGCATGGCCGTGGTCATTTGTCCGGGCGGTGGCTACGGCGGATTGGTGACCGGGCCAGAGGGACACGGCATTGCGCGCTGGCTCAATCAGCACGGCATCATGGGCGTCGTGCTGGAATATCGCCTGCCCGCGGGCCGATCGAAGGTGCCACTCTTGGATGCACAACAGGCCATCCGCACCGTCCGACTGAACGCCCGCCAATGGCAGATCGATCCGAAGCGGGTGGGTATCATCGGGTTCTCAGCGGGCGGTCATTTGGCGGCCACGGCCAGCACCCAATTTGACCTGGGCAAGGCCGACGCGGCCGAGACGATCGCGGGCCAGAGTTCTCGGCCCAATTTCACGATTCTGGTCTATCCGGTGGTGTCCTTGGGAGAACTCGGCCACTCCGGTTCTCGCGACAATCTCTTGGGCAAGAAACCCACCTTGGAGGAGATCCAGCGGTTCTCCTGCGAACGGCAAGTCACCCGCCAGACGCCTCCCGCGTTCCTGGCTCATGCCGTGGATGATCAGGCGGTACTCATCGACAACAGCCGCCTTTATCACAAGGCACTCCAGGCTCAGGGAGTTGCCAGCAAGCTCATCGAATTGCCGGATGGCGGCCATGGCCTTCATGGTTATCAGGGGGCTTCGTGGGACACTTGGCAGCGCGAGGCGATCGAGTGGCTAAAGAAGCGTTGAAGGGGCGAATCTCTCCCCGAGGTTTCGTCGATGCGGCATGGATCGACCGCGGTCGAAGATTCAGCAAGCCGGGTTCTTTTGCGCGGTGACTCTCCGCGAAGCAGGCCCGCTGAGCTCAAGGGTTGAATGCCCATCGGTGGCTGGGGCACCGTTTGGTTATGGCGCTCCCCGCATTGTCCGACGAGCAGGTCCGTACCCTGAGTCGATCCCAAAAGGACCACTGGTGGTTGGAGCATGTTTTCCGGGGTGACATGCCCCAACTCACAGTGCGATCGGCCCTCACGGGATTCTTGCTGGGCGGCGTGCTCGCGGCCACCTCGCTCTACATCGGGGCCAAGACGGGCATTTCCATCGGTGTGGGACTCACCTCGGTGCTCATCACCTTCGCCTTGTTCCGCCTGTTGGGGAAAACGCCCTTGGGCGGCGGGTTCACGATCCTTGAGAACAACTGCACCCAATCCATCACCACGGCCGCGGGCTATGTGGTGACACCGCTGACCACCAGCTTTGCCGCGTACATGCTGGTGACCGGGCGGATCCTGCCCGCGTGGCAGATGATCCTTTGGACCATCGTCATCTCCATCCTGGGAGTGCTCGTGGCCTTTCCCCTGAAGCGCCGCTTCATCAACGAGGAGCAATTGCCCTTTCCCGAAGGCAGGGCCTGCGGCGTGGTGCTCGATGCCCTCTACACCGGATCGGCCGAAGCGGGCCTGTTCAAGACCCGCCTCCTGAGCATCACCACGGGGCTCACCGCCTTCCTCCAATTGCTCATGAGCGATGGTTGGATGAAGCTGTTGCAATTCGGCGTTTTTCGCATGGATCGGTGGGCGGGCTTGCGCGAGCCCTGGCATCTGCAAGAGCGCCTCGACACCTACTACTACACTTGGGCTGCGAAGGCCTCGGGGGCCATCCCACGCATCTTGGGCACGGACATTCGGCAATTGGGACTGCGCTTCACGGTCGATGCCGCGCTCATGGGCGTGGGCGGGCTCATTGGCATTCGCGTGGCGACCTCGTGCCTGATCGGGGCCATTCTCAACTTTGTCGTGCTGGCTCCGATCATGATTCAGCGGGGCGAGATCCGCAGTTACACCAATGCCGCGGGCGCGGTGGTGGCCATTTCGAGGGCGGAAATTGTCAACCAATGGGCGCTGTGGTGGGGTGTCTCCATGATGGTCGTTGGTTCGCTGGTATCGCTCTTCGCTCGGCCCGATCTCTTCCGCGGTTTGTGGCGGATGTTGACCCAGCGACGTACCCCAAGCTCCCGTGAAGTGGATCCGCTTCGGGAGATCGAACTGCCGCTCTGGTTGTCGTATGTCGGTGTGCCGGTCTTCGGATTCCTCGGCGTGTGGATGGGCAATGCCTTCTTTGGGGTACCTTGGTTGGCGGGATTCTTGTCGTTGCCGCTCATTCTCGTGCTGTCGGTCATTTGCACCAACTCCATGGCGTTGACCTCGTGGACCCCCACCGGCGCACTTTCCAAAATCACCCAGTTCACCATCGGCTCGCTGGACCGCTCCAATCCAGCCAGCAATTTGATTCCGGCAGGCATGACCGCCGAGGTGGCATCGAACGCGGCGAACCTGCTCTCCGACATCAAGCCCGGGTACATGCTGGGTGCCAAGCCCCGCCAACAGGCCATCGGTCATGTGATCGGCATCGTGGCGGGCGCGCTCGCGGCCACCCCGTTGTTTTACCTGCTGTTCCTGCCGCCCAATGCGTCTGGCGTCCGCTCCACGGCCACGCTGGTCACCGAGCAATTTGCCATGCCGGCGGCCGTCCAGTGGAAGGGTGTGGCCGACCTCATTGCCAAGGGGTTGGGCAGCCTGCCGGTCTCGGCCATGGTGGCCATGGCGATCGCAGCCATCGTGGCGTTGGTTTTTGAAGGCTTGCGAATTCGCTCCCGGGGGCGCTTTCCGTTGTCGGCGGTGTCTATCGGGCTCGGTGTGGTGCTGCCGCCGGAGTCCACGCTGGCCATGTGGATCGGGGCTTTTGTGTTCTGGTGGATGGGCCGCAAGGCCGTCGCGGGCACACCCCAGCACGACCTTTGGGTGGAGGGGTGCGAACCCATTTGCGCCGGATTGATTTCGGGCGCGGCCCTCATCGGCATCGGCAACGCCCTGGTCAACGCCTTCCTGCCCTGAGGTGTCGGATACGGGCGGCGTGTGTTCCGGAGTCAGCGATCTTCCGCACTCTCGCGATGTCCCGTTATGGACTCGGGCTAGGGGGCAGGCCAGTCTTCGGCCCATGGGTGTCCATTGCCGTGTTGTGTGGGCCAGGTTGCTCTGCCCGATCTTGCTGCTTCTCTCCTGTGCCTCGGTGAGTGCCGACGACTCCGGCGGATTTGAGGCCAATTACACCAAGCGCGAGGTGCGCATTCCGATGCGCGACGGCGTGAATCTCTTCACCGTGGTGTACACCCCGAAGGAGCCCGGCCAGTACCCGATCCTCCTGCGGCGGACCCCGTACAACCTCAAGCCGTACACGGTGGATGCCGGCCGCAATCCGGGCTTCGGCGACGGGTTGGTGCGCGAGAAGTTCATCTTCGTGTGCCAGGATGTGCGTGGTCGCTTTGCCTCCGAGGGCACCTTTGTTGACGTCCGCCCGCACAAGCCGACCAAGAACGGCCCGAAGGACACCGACGAGAGCACCGACACCTGGGACACCATCGAGTGGTTGGTCCAGAACGTGCGTCACAACAACGGCAACGTGGGCATGGACGGCATCTCGTACCCGGGATTCTTCGCGGCCATGGGCATGATCGATTCGCATCCGGCGTTGAAGGCCGTTTCGCCGCAGGCCCCGGTAGCCGACATGTTCGATGGCGATGACACGTTGCATGGCGGCGCGTTCCTGCTGGCCCACAACTTCGGCTTCTTCAACTTCTT
>CAMATE010000091.1 GCA_945861075.1 Akkermansia muciniphila | reverse complement strand
TTCACCGAGTTGACCCCCGAACAGCGTGAAGTTTCCGAATTACTCATCGGAAACATCGACGACCGAGGTTACCTGACGGCCCAACCCGAGGAGCTCACCTTTTCCACGGGTGTCTCGACGGAACTGATCTTGGAGGTGTTGGCGGTCTTGCAAACCTTTGAACCCGCGGGGGTGGGGGCCAGGGATCTTCGCGAGTGTCTCATGCTTCAAATGGAGCGGGCCGGTCGGACCAACGACCTCGAATACCTCATCCTCCGCGATCACATGGAGGAACTGGGCAAACGCCGATTCCCTGAGATCGCCCGGCAACTCGGGATCACCCCTGCCGAAGCCCAAGATGCCGCCGCCCGCCTCGCCCGGTTGGACCCGCGCCCCGGTTCCGATTTTTCGCGTGATCCCGAGCAGTATGTGGTGCCCGAGTTGGAGGTGGTCCGCCGTGTGGTTGATGATCCGAACCCAGATATCCAAGTCACCGATATCGAAGACCCTCCGTCACTGGCCGAAATTCTCAGTGATGCGGACGATGACGATGAGGTGATCACCCACCTGCGTTACCGGCTCTCGATGCAGACGCGCGAGGGATTGCGGCTGTGGCGGTTCACCGATCAGGAATCGGTTTCCGAGGCCTTGCTCAATGGTTTGAGCGAGGATCTCACTCGGATCGTTCGGGGCGAGGAGCGCCTCTATCACCGTTTTTTGGGCAAGGCGTCCTTCAGCACGGCTGCTGAAAAACGCCTCAAGGCCTGTGCGGAGGCTCTGGCAGCGGAAGAGCAGAAGAGTGCCGGTGCAGTGACCGACGGCTTGGCTGCCGATCTCAATCGCATCTTCCTGAGCGATTTTCTTCCCATCTCCGAGAAGCGCCAAAAGGTCGAGTACGACGTGGCCGGCAAGGATGAGTTCATGCCTCAACTGCGGATTAGCAGTACCTACAAGGATTTGCTGGCCCAGTCGGAAACCTCGGCCGAGGTCCGCGAGTACGTGCGCGAGAAGATCAAAGCGGGCAAGTTTCTCATCAAGAGCCTGAATCAGCGCCAGAGCACCATTTTGAGCATTGGCCGCGAGATCGTGAAACGTCAGCGCGACTTCATGGAAAAGGGCGTCGAACACCTCAAACCCATGACCATGGTGATGGTGGCGGAAGTGGTCGGCGTGCACGAGACGACCGTGAGTCGTGCTGTATCGGGCAAGTTCATGCGCACGCCCCAGGGCATTTTCGAGATGAAGTTCTTCTTCACCTCGGGTGTGGCGACGGCCGACGGTCAGACGGTGTCCAACACCTCGGTGAAGAACATCCTGGCCGAGCTCATCGCGGGCGAGAATCCCGCCAAGCCGCTTTCCGACGATCAGTTGGTCAACAAGCTCAAGGAGAAGAACGTGATGATCGCTCGGCGCACGGTGGCGAAATACCGGGCCGAGCTGAACGTCTTGCCGAGCCACTTGCGGCGCACCTATCAGTGAGGAGCGCTTTCCCGGGCTGAAGGACGGGGGCGACGTTTTCCGCCCTAGGCTGGCCCCGATTTCGCCGTTAGTTTGTCATGCGGGCCGGATCCACCACCACATAGCGGATCTTCTCACGCTTCCACGTGTAGGTGATGTGCACCTTGCCATCTCGGGCCTGCACCACCGCCGGATAGCTCAACTCGCCGGGGTTGTGGGCGAGGTCGGCCTTTCCAGGCTCTTGGGTGCTCTCCAAGTTGGTGACATGCTTCCAGGACTTACCATCCGAAGAGACGGCCAGCCCGATCACGCTGCGGTTTTCGGCCAACGGATTGTACACCAGCAGCGCCCGGCCATCGCGCAGGCGCACCGCGTCGATGCCGCTGTTGGGGTTGGGGAGTGAGGTCTTCTCAAGCGCAGTCCAGGTGTGGCCCTGATCGCTGCTCCAGTGTTCGGCGATCACCTTTTGGCGAGTGCGAACCAGACTTTGGATGCGCCCGCCATCCCAGACCAGCAAGGTGGGTTGAATCGCGCCCCATTGGTCGGCGGTGTTCAATGCACCGGTGCGATGCCACTCGGTGAAGGGAGGTTTGGACCACTCCATGTGCAACCGCCAGCCGGCGTCCTCGGAGCTGGATCCGCAGAGGAGGGTGCCGTCGGCCAGCAGTACGGGTTTGTTGCGCACGGGTCCGACTTGTCCGTCGGGCAACCGGTGCGACTTGCTCCAGGTGCGGCCGCCGTCCTTGGATTCCTGAACGCGTCCCCACCAGGTGTCGGGGCTCGGGCCCACCTTGTAGAAGAGCCACAAGCTACCACCGGGTTGCTGCCAGAGCACCGGGTTCCAGCAAGCGTATTGCGGTGCGCCGGCGTCTTCGGTGCCTCGGGCGACTTCGACCGGTGCCGTCCACTGGTGCTGGGGCTTCTTGGAAAACCAGATGACGACATCCTTGGCCCGTTCGGCGGTTCCCCCGAACCAAGCCGCAGCCATTCCTTGCGGCGTCTCTTCGATGGTCGAAGCGTGAGAGGACAGGGTCGGCGGCTTGTCGGCCAAGTACTGTAACTGGATCACCGGAGAATTCTGCGCCCCCAAGGCGCATCCGATGACGGCAAAAAAGCTCAAAAACCTGCGGGGCATGGGCCGATCATGAAGCTGAACTGGCTGAGTTCCAGTCACAAAATGCCCGAAACCCGGACTCATCCTGCAATGGGCAGACCCGCGTCGTCGGAATTGCGCCTCGAGGCATTCGCACCGTTCGGTCCGGTCAAATCCCCTCGTGACTGGGGCTGGATGAACGGAACCCTTGCCCACGCCGTCGTCGGGCCTTTCGAGTAACGGATGGAGGCCCTGCGAACGGAATAAACCTAAGGGTTCAGCCGTTTTGCCAACCGGGCTCTGTCCTCGACGTTAGCAGGCGAAATGAACGAACCGCTGCACCAGGTCGATGCCGGCGATGTGGCTCGGTTGCTGGAGACCGACTGCCAGAAGGGCTTGTCAGACTCCGAGGTCCGACGGCGCCAGGAACGGCATGGCCCCAACCGGATCCGTGAGCGGCGGGGAACGCCCGCCTGGAAGCGCCTTCTCCTGCAGTTCACCCAGCCCCTTGCTTACATTTTGCTGATCGCCGCCGGTGTGACGGCCTTCTTCACCCAGTGGGTCGATTCTGTGGTCATCGTTCTGGTCGTCGTCGTCAACGCGGTCGTGGGTTTCATTCAGGAGTCCAAGGCCGAGAAAGCCATCGAGGCTCTCAGCCAGTTGGTTCTGACCGAGACCACCGTGCGACGCGATGGCACCCAGCGACGAGTCCCCTCGGAGGGACTGGTTCCGGGAGACGTGGTGTTGCTGCAATCCGGCGATCGTGTTCCGGCCGACCTGCGCCTCTTCCACGTTCGAAGTCTGAAGATCGATGAATCTGCCCTCACGGGTGAATCACTCCCTGTGTTGAAGCACTCCGATCGCCTCGCTCACGAAACCGTGTTGGCCGATCGGAAGAACATGGCCTATGCCGGCACGTTGGTGACCTCGGGTATTGCGGAGGGACTGGTCTGGGTGACGGGGGATCGCACGGAAACCGGGCGGATTGCGTGGCTGATTTCCGAGACGGCCTCGATGGTCACGCCCCTCACGCGCAAGATCGATCAATTCAGTGGTCAGATTCTCAAGGTGATCTTCGGGCTCACTGCTCTGACCTTTGGTGTCGGGTTGCTGCATGGGCAGCCTCCGTTGGACTTGTTCATGGCTTCGGTGGCGCTGGCTGTTGGGGCCGTCCCGGAGGGTCTGCCAGCAGCAGTGACCATCGTGCTTGCCGTGGGTGTGAAGCGCATGGCAGCGCGGGGTGCCATCGTGCGAAAACTGCCCGCTGTGGAGACCCTTGGGAGCACCACGGTCGTCTGCTCCGACAAGACGGGCACTCTCACCGAGAATCAGATGACCGTGCAGCAGATCTTCGCCGGCGGAGAGTTCTTCGAGGTCACCGGAGCGGGTTACTCGCCAACCGGTGAGATTCGGCGCAAGGGCCGGGGAATTGTGCCGGCGGGCCATCCGGCCTTGATCGAGTGCCTGAGGGCGGGGCTTCTGTGCAACGATTCCCTGATCCGCATGGAGGCGGGGCGCCCGATCATTCAGGGTGATCCAACCGAAGCGGCTCTCATCATCGCGGCGGCGAAGGCAGGGCTCTTCCACGAGGCGTCTCACCAAGAGTCGCCTCGGGTGGACATGATTCCATTCGAGTCGGAACACATGTTTCGAGCGACCCTGCACGCTGGTGCCGAGGGGCGCATGATCTACAAGGTCGGCGCGGTGGAGCGCCTCCTCGATCGATGCCACGATGCCCTGGGTTTCGACGGTCAACTCCTGCCGCTGGATCGTGAGCCAGTTCGACGAGCTCTCGAGGCCATGGCTTCTGACGGTCTGCGCGTTCTGGCGTTGGCGCGCCGCTCGACACACTCCGACCATCAGCGGCTCGAGCACCAACAGGTCAGGCAAGGGCTCACCTTCCTCGGCTTGCAAGGGATGATTGATCCGCCCCGCCCCGAGGCGATCGCCGCCGTGGCGAAGTGCCGACTGGCGGGAATCCGCGTGAAGATGATTACCGGCGATCACGCGATCACCGCCCGGGCCATCGCTGGGCAAATCGGCCTCGGGGATCCGGGAAAAGAAATCCGCACGCTGACCGGCCGCGAGTTGGAGGGGGTTTCCGACGATGATTTGCCGCGCGTGGCCGACGAGACGACCGTCTTCGCCCGGGTCGCCCCCGAACAGAAGCTACGATTGGTGAAGGCCCTCCAGGCTCGCGGCCACATTGTGGCGATGACGGGCGACGGCGTGAATGACGCACCTGCTCTCAAACAGGCAGACGTCGGTATCGCGATGGGGATCACAGGCACCGATGTTGCGAAGGGGGCGGCGGACATGATCCTCACCGACGATAATTTTGCGACCCTCCAGTCGGCCGTGGAGCAAGGCCGGGGCGTCTTCGACAATTTGCGCAAATTCCTCGTCTGGACGCTGCCGACCAACGCCAGCGAGGCGATGATCCTCTTAGTCGCGATCCTCTTTGGCATCACCCTGCCGATTCTTCCCGTGCAACTGCTCTGGATCAACCTGTGCACCGCGGTGTTCCTGGGCCTCATGTTGGTCTTCGAGCCCAACGAATCGGACCTCATGGACCGTCCGCCTCGGGACCCGACCCGTCCCCTCTTGACCGCGTTACTGTTGCAGCGGACGGCCCTGGTGACCTCCTTGATCGCCGCGGGTGCCTACTGGCTCTTCTTCTTTGAGAGAAGCCAGTCGGCGCAAACAATCGACGCGGCGCGAACGACGGTCGTGAACGTGATCGTGATGGCGGAGACGGGTTACTTGTTCAACTGCCGCTCGTTCCACCACAACCTGTTCCGTATCGGATTGCTGAGCAATCCATGGGCGGTGTGTGGGGCGCTGGGGATGATCCTCGTCCAGGTGCTTTTCACCCATCTTCCTCTCATGAACCGGCTCTTCCATACAGCCCCGTTGACCCTCGGTGCGTGGGTTCGCATCGGTGCGGTGGCTTTGGCCGTGTTCCTGATTGTTGAGTTTGAGAAGTGGCTGCGCTTCGGGGGCGAGCGCGGCAAGAACCGTATTCCGGACTGAGTCGTTCTCAGAATGATGCCCACGGATCATTTGACGGTTCGCCACCGGCGGGCGCTTGTTGCAAGATCCGGGGCGTGGCGCTCATCGATGTCCAGGGACTGACACGCTCGTTCCGTACCTACAAGAAGGCTCCGGGGTTCTCCGGGGCGCTCAAGGGGTTGTTCCACCGGGAATACGAGACGGTGTTCGCGGTGAAGGATGTGTCGTTTCAGGTCGAGGAAGGGGAGTTTGTTGGATTCTTGGGGCCCAATGGAGCCGGCAAGACCACCACACTCAAGATGCTGGCGGGCCTGTTGTACCCCACTTCGGGCAACGCTTCGGTGCTGGGCTATGTGCCTTGGGAACGGGCTGATGGCTACCGCCGTCAGTTTGCTCTGCTGCTGGGCCAGAAGAACCAACTCTGGTGGGACCTCCCGGCGCGGGATTCGCTGGAGCTCAATGGGCGCATTTATGGGCTGGCGCCAGAGGCCTACCGGCGGACGGTCGATGAAATGAGTGAGTTGCTCGGGGTGCGCGACAAGTTGTCCACCGCGGTTCGCGAACTGTCTCTGGGCGAGCGGATGAAATGCGAGCTCATCGCCGCGCTGCTGCATGAGCCCAAGGTGCTGTTCCTCGATGAACCCACCATCGGACTCGATGTGGTCTCTCAGAAGGTGGTTCGTGAATTCCTGCGTGAGCACAACAAGCGGCGCAAAACGACGATCCTGCTCACCAGTCATTACATGGCTGACATCCAGGAATTGTGCGACCGGGTGATCATCATCGACCGTGGCACGGTGTTCTTCGATGGGCGTCTGAATGAGATCCTCGACCGGTTCGCCGGCTTCAAGATCATCACCGTCACGCTGGAGCAGGCGTCGGGCTTTACCTCGGTGCCTTTGGCTGAACTGGGTGAAGTGCTTGAGCAAAGCCCCGCCTCGGCCCGGTTGAAGGTGGCCCGCGAGTCCGTGATCGCGACGTGCAAGGTGCTACTCGACCGCTTGCCGGTTAAAGATTTTGCCGTCGAGGAGGTTCCCATCGAAGATATCATCCGCCAAGTGTTCGAAGGTCGATGAAGCCGCAGGTCGGATGTTACGTTTAGCTTTGTTGGCAAAACAGACGATAAACTTTCGGTGACGCCCCTTTTCAAGTAGGGGGGGTTGTTGTCCTATTCATACTCACATGCAGTTCAACGCACCGCCCAAGGGCATTCAGGAACTCATTCACAGTCTCGAAGAAGGTCGAGGCCGGATGTGGGTCCAGCGGCTCATTGTCCTGCTGTTGGCCATCATTGCCTTGGGTTTGTACCACATCGATGGGGTGAAGAATTTCGGCACCGTCGAAGCCATGGATCTGGCGCAGTTGGGGCGCAGCCTTTCCGAGGGAAGAGGTTTCACCACCCAAATCATTCGTCCGCTGAGCCTGCACTTGCAATCGGCCAAGGCGGTGGAGCAGGGGAAGGATCCCCGCCGCCTCCTCACTGTGGCTCATCCAGACATTTCCCATCCGCCGTTGTACCCGGCTGCTCTGGCAGTACTTTTCAAGGTGCTCCCTCAACGATGGGTTTATGGCACCGAGGCGGGCCCCAATCGCCGCCCGCCGGCCGAGGTGGCGGTGGGTTGTCTGAATTTCTTGGGGTTTGCGGCCCTGGCATTCCTGCTCTTTCAGGTGGGGCGGCGATGGTTCGAGCACTCGATTGGAGCCTTGGCGGTCTTGGTGTTTCTCGGGTCCAAGAACAATTGGGACTTCGCCTTTTCGGGTCTCTCCACGATTTGGCTCGGATTGCTCTGTGTGGCGGTGGCGGTGGTCGCTCTGCATATCGGAGTTGCCGCTGAGCCGGACAAAGACGGTCGCGCACGGCCCGTAAACTTCCGATATTCGCTCTGGTCAGCCGCATTGGGCGGTTTGTTGGGGTTGGGATTCCTGACCTCGTATTCCTTCGGATTTATCGTTCTGCCGGTTGCGATTTGTGTGGGTTGGTGGGTTCCCTCCGCTGTGCGTCTGCGGACTCTGTGGACGTTACTGCTGGCGTTCTTGTTGCTGACCACCCCGTGGATGGTTCGGAATTTCGTCCGGAGCGGTTTGCCGCTGGGGATCTCAACCTTGGTACCTTGGGTGGGGACGGCGGCTTTCCCAGTCGACTCGTTGGAACGCTCGCAGAATCCGGATTTATCGAGGCTGCGTCTGGCGGAGGTATTGACGAAGGTGCTGAGTAACTCGCAGTCGATCCTCTCCAACGAGGTGCCCCGGATGTTCGGCAACTGGTTCGGGGCCTTCCTGCTGGTGGGGCTTCTATTGCCGATGGCGGATGCACGGATGAGCCGGCTCCGATGGTTGCTTTTGGCCCAGTTGATGATGCTGGTACCGGCGCAGGCACTGATCCAGACACCTCTGTCGACGCAGTCTCCCGTTCTGAACTCCGAAAACCTCTTGGCGTGGTTGGTCCCTCTGGCTGGTCTTTATGCTGCGGTGGTTTTCAGATGGGCCCTCGACACCTTTCAGTTTCCTTATCCGTTGGCGCGATGGATGGCGTTGGTGGTCCCCTTGGGCCTCTGCTTGATGCCTTTCACCCTATCACTATTGCCGCCCCGCCAACCGGTGATGGCCAGTCCGCCGTATTATTTGCCCGTGATCCGTCAGTTGCTGGGCTATCTCCCGGCCGGTTCAATGGTGCTGACGGACATGCCGGCGGCCGTCGCATGGTATGGCCATTTGGATGCCATGCCCCTGACTTTGCGGGCCGGGCTGGATCCCAAGGAGGACTTTTACCGGATCCATGATTTCCAGCGCCCCTTCAAGGCCATGTTGTTGACGCCGCTGACGTGCGATCAGTTATGGCATTCCAAATTGATGAATGATCCCAATACGGTTTGGGGTCGGTTTTACATGGATTATCTATTGCGCGGGGGAAACATACCGACGGGTTTCCCGCTCAAGTTCGTTTTCGGCGACCGGTACCCGGAGAACGGGTATCTCTTTGCTGCCGATCGACCCTACTGGCGCGAGAGCCGCAAATGATCGGGAAACCTCACTTGTGGTCGCCCGCGTTACTCTCGAAATAGCCCTCCGCAAGGAGTTCGACTATTCCATTCCGGAGGAGTTTTCCGGGCGGGTAGCCGTGGGGTCCCGGGTCAAGGTGCCCTTCGGACACCGACAGGTGCTGGGTTTGGTGACCGCGGTGGCGGATTCCTCGCCCCAGACCAACCTCAAGCCCATCCTGAATGTCTTGGGTGCCCAGACTCTGGTCACGCCTCAGGTGCTGGAGTTGGCTCGTTGGATTGCGTCCTACTATTGCTGTCCGGTCGAGACGGCGCTCAAGAGTGTTTTGCCGGAGGCTGTCCGCAAGGAGGATGCCGGGTGGCGCGAACGTCTTCACGTGCACGCGCTCACGGTGGTCGGCGAATTGCCCAAACTCACGCCGCGGCAGGAGACGATTTGGCGCATCATTGAGGAGTGGCGGGAGTTGCCGCTTCAGGAGCTGCTTCGGCTCGGGGAGACGACCGCCGAGACCGTGCGCAAGCTCGAAGACAAGGGTTTGGTGTGCATCGCGCCCAAGATTGATGAGCGGGATCCGTATGCGCGGGAGCTCATTGTTCCCACCACACCGTTGACGCTGAATGACGAGCAGGTGGTGGCTTTCCGTGCATTGGTCCAAGCCCATGACGGACTTGTGCGCGGTGAATCCGCCAAGCCCTTCTTGCTCTTCGGGGTTACAGGCTCGGGCAAAACCGAGGTGTACTTGCAGGCCATTCAACACGCTTTGGCGCAAGGGCGCGGAGCCATCGTGTTGGTGCCGGAGATTTCGCTGACCCCGCAGACCGTGGAGCGTTTCAAGGCGCGTTTTTCTTCAGGCCCCCATCGAACCCTTGTGGCGGTGCTGCATTCGCACCTCTCGGGCGGTGAGCGACATGATGAGTGGCACAAAATTCGCCAGGGCCGGGCGCGCATCGTGATCGGGGCCCGATCGGCGGTGTTCGCTCCGGTTCATCCGCTCGGGTTGATCATCGTCGATGAGGAGCATGAACACTCCTACAAGCAGGAGGAGACGCCTCGCTACCATGCTCGCGATGTGGCGGTGGTACGCGGCCAGCGGGAGGGAGCGGTGGTCCTGCTGGGATCGGCGACGCCGTCCATCGAGAGTTTCCACAATGCCCGACGCGGAAAATACACCCTGCTGGAAATGGCCAAACGGGTGGATGACAAGCGCTTGCCGGTGGTACGCGTGGTGGATTTGCGAGAGGAATCCCGCAAGTCCAAGAGCGGGGCTCCCCCGGTGTTCACTTTGCGGCTGCGCGAGGCCATCACCCAGCGCTTGGAGAAACGGGAGCAAACCTTGTTGTTTCTCAATCGACGTGGTTTCTCCACCTCATTGCAGTGCCCTCAATGCGGTCATGTGTCCGGGTGCCCCAATTGTTCGGTTTCCCTGACGTATCATCGGGCCTCGCGGCGGTTGCTCTGCCACATCTGCGGCCATGAAGATCCAGTGCCCGAGCATTGTCCGGCCCCGGGTTGCGGCAATCCGGCCATCCGGTTTGCGGGCATTGGCACTGAGCGGGTCGAGGACGCGCTGCACAAGGGGTTCCCGCACGCACGCGTCGAGCGCATGGATTCCGACACCTTGAAGCGGAAGGAGGATTATCGCCGTATCCTCACCGACTTTCGCACGGGCAAGATCGATATCCTGGTGGGCACCCAGATGATCGCCAAGGGACTGCATTTTCCCAATGTCACGCTGGTGGGCATCGTGCATGCCGACTTGAGTCTCCATCAGGCCGATTTTCGGGCCGGCGAGCGGACTTTCCAGTTGCTCACCCAGGTCAGCGGCCGGGCGGGGCGGGGGGATGTCGAGGGGGAGGTCTTTGTCCAAAGTTTCACGCCATTCCATCCCGCCATCCAGTATGCGCGACGGCATGATTTCCTGGGTTTTTACGAGCAGGAGGTCGAATTCCGGGAGCAATTGCATTACCCGCCAGCGGCCCGGGTGGCGCTGTTGACGGTCAAGGGACGCAATGAAGACAAGGTGAAGCTCTTTGCCGAGCACTTGCGCAAGGCGCTCGATGCGGGTTTGAAAGATTGGAAGGACCTGATTTTGGCCGGCCCAGCCCCGGCCCCGTTGCTGAAGGCTGAAAGCTTCTTTCGGCACCAAATCATGCTGCGAACTTCTTCCATGAGCCGATTGTCCGCTGAACTTGCGAAAATCGAACAAGCCTTTGCGATGCCGGCGGATTTGTCCCTCATCATCGACATTGATCCGGTGAATCTGGGTTGATCCGGAACAGTGGGGGGAGGATTTTGCCGCGAGTATTGGGTTGGGGGTTCGGCAATCGCTGCCGGGAGGGGGATGGAATTGATGGAAACCCCTATTTTATAGGCAAAAACAGCGTCGGCACACCCGCTGCTTGTGGTGGGACACGTGGGTGCCACCAATTCCATTCCTTTGACGCTGCCGTCGGGGTCTTTGACCAACGCCATTGCGTCGCCCGATATGAGCAGCACGGTCGGATCGCTGGCTCGCATGATGGGCAATCTGGCGATCGTTTTCGCCGTTCTGATTGGTGCGCTCTGGCTCTACCGCTATTGGCAACGACTTCTGGTCCAGCGGGCGCCCGCGGGCGGTTTGCGGGTGGTTGATGCGAAAAACCTGGGGCAGCGCATGGGCGTGTACGTGGTGGCCTACCGGCACCAGCAATTCCTCATTGGGGTTTCACCCAGCGGCGTGTCGTTGTTGTCGCCTTTGGATCCCGATCCGGCCGCGGTGACCGGTTCCCCCTCTGCAGAGACAGGGGCCAGCCACTCAGGTTCGGTCCCTCCGGGATCTTTCCGGAGCATTTTGGACAAAACCTTGACGCCCTCGGCATGAACACTTCGATCGAGACACGCCGAACCGTCGGCACGGTCCAGCGAATGGGTCGGGGCATTTCCTGGGTTTTGCTGTGGTGGGTCTTGCTTCTGCCCATGGCAGTCGTGGCTCAAGCACCTGGTGCGACCGGTGCTGCAGCCTCAACCGCCACAGGAGGCGCGTTGCCTCCGTTGACACTCAACATCGGGATGGATGGCATTGGCCAACCGAAGGATGTGGATGTCGCCATCCAGGTGCTTTTCGCCATCACCCTGCTGTCGATGGCTCCTTCGATCATCCTGCTGATGACCTGCTTCAGCCGTATCGTCATCGTCCTGTCCTTCGTTCGCAATGCGTTGACCTTGCAAGGGGCTCCGGCCAACCAAGTGATCATCGGATTGTCGCTGTTTCTGACCTATTTCATCATGGAGCCGGTGTGGTCCAAGGTTCAGACCAATGCCTT
>CAMATE010000090.1 GCA_945861075.1 Akkermansia muciniphila | reverse complement strand
ACTTGTGCGCCAAGACCGATCAACCGGTCGCGGCTCTCATTCACGACCTCAAGGCGCTGGGGTTGCTCGACTCCACCCTAGTGCATTGGGGTGGGGAAATGGGGCGGTTGCCGGTGATCCAGAATGATGGTCCCAAAGAGAAGGTCGGTCGCGACCACAACACCTACGGCTTCACGCATTGGCTGGCCGGTGGCGGCGTTCGGGGTGGCATGACTTACGGCGAGACCGACGAATGGGGCCACCACGCAGTGAAGGACATCGTCACTCACCACGATCTCCACGCGACCCTCCTGCACCTCTTCGGTTTGGACCACACCCGCGTGATCTACCGCCGTGCCGGCCGTGAACTCAGCCTCACCGACAACAAGCCCGCCCGGGTCGTGCGGGACATCCTCAAGAGCTGAAGGTCATCACCGCAGTGGTCCGTTGTCTTCGACCTCTGCGTCAGGCTCTGAACGGTAGCAAACGCAGGACCGCTCAGCTCAGTTTTCTCCACTTGCGCCCCGATGTTTCCAACAGCGCATCCGCCTTGGTTGGTCCCTGGCCGCCGGCTGGGTAGAATTCGAGAAGCGCATCAGGCTGCTCTTTGCAGAGGTCGAGGTAGGGTTGAACGATCCGCCAGCCCGCCTCCACGCTGTCCGCCCGCTGGAAGAGCGTTGCATCTCCGATCATGCAGTCGTAGATAAGTGTCTCGTACCCCGTACTCGGAGCGTTCTGGAAATAGTCCTTGTAGTGGAAATCCATGTGGACCTGCCCGAGTTGGATGGCCGGCCCGGGGATCTTGGCTCCGAAAGCGAGTGACGCGCCCTCATCCGGTTGGAGTTTGAGGATCAGGGTGTTGGGTTCGAGTTCCTCGGTCTGGGTGTCGCGGAAGAGCGAGAACGGCGGGCGCTTGAACTCGATGGAGATCTCGGTGCTGCGTTGAGCCATACGCTTGCCGGTCCTGAGGTAGAAGGGAACCCCTGACCATCGCCAACTGTCGACGCCGAGCTTCATGGCCACATAGGTCTCGGTGAGGCTTTCCGGTTGGATGCCGTCCTCTTCACGATAGCCCTTGAGGGCTTTTCCATCGCGGCTTCCGGCGCGGTATTGGCCCCGGACAATGTCGGTCTGCGGGTTGATGACATGAACCGCATCCAACGCCTTGGTTTTTTCGGTTCGGATGGCGTCGGCACAGAAGGAGTTCGGCGGCTCCATGCAAATCAGCGCCAGCAATTGAAAAACGTGGTTTGGAACCATGTCGCGCATGGCTCCGGTGGTCTCGTAGAATCCAGCACGGGATTCGACCCCGACCGTCTCGGCCACCGTGATTTGCACGTGATCGATGTGGTTACGATTCCATAGGGGTTCAAAAATTCCGTTGGCGAATCGCTTGACCATGATGTTCTGGACAGTTTCTTTGCCCAGGAAGTGGTCCATCCGATAGATCTGATCTTCGTGAAGAGTTCGGAGGATTTGCTGATTGAGAGCCCGCGCTGATTCGTAGTCGTTGCCGAAGGGTTTCTCGATGATCACCCGTCGATAGCGTTCCGGTCCCTCCTCGACCAATCCAGACTGGCCGAGGTGATTCACCACCAAGCCGAAGAAACGTGAGGCCACCGCGAGGTAGAAGATCGCGTTCTCGCTGGTCGCGTGATCGCGATTCTCACCATCCAGTCGTTGCTTGAGTGTTCGGTAGAGTTCGGGGTCGTTGAAATCGCCCCGGACATAGCTCACCTGAGCGAGGAGGTGTTTCCAGTGGGTTTCGTCGAATTCGGCTGAGTAGGATTTCTCGGAAGCAAAGGATCGGACGGCCTGATCCAAGCGGTCTCGAAACCCTTCATCCGTCAAATCCTGACGGTCCACTCCGATCAGTGAAAACTGATCGGGCAGAAGTCCTGTGCGGACCAGATTGTACAACGCGGGCATCAGCAGCCGGCGTGTCAGATCCCCTCCGGCCCCCATGATTACCAGATTGCAGGGAGGGGCTTTGTCTCCGTGGACCAAGCGCTTGGCGGTGTTCGTCAGTGGGGTGCTCATCGGTGTTTGGGGTCCCGGGATTTGTGGGGCAATCCCAGTCAGCAGCAATCCAGGGGCCACCTGCCCGCCATTTCTAGGGCCGTGGCGAACAAGGGGCTTTGTTCAATGGTGCGTCTGTTCGTGAGATTTTGATCCGGCTGTGGCTCGTCCGCAGGTGGGACAATGGCGCCATGCGGGGTCCCATGTGCCTGAGGGGCCTGTACCGGATGCAACCGGAGTGTGGGCGACCGGCTTGTCGTCTTCGACCGATTCGGTCCCGAACAAAGCGACCATCATCGTTTTTCCTACGATGTTCATCAGCATACCGAAGAGAACCAACCCGCAGAACATGGTGACCACCGCGATCAGTCGCCCCGCGAGGGTGACTGGGTAGATGTCGCCGTATCCGACGGTGGTTAGCGTCACGACGCACCACCACATGGACTGCGGCACCGAGTTGAAGCTCGAAAGTCCGCCGTTCACCGTCGTCTCCTTGCCCCAGCGGATCTTGTCTGTGGGGTTGGTGCCGTTGCGGATCTCTGTGGGGGTCTCGGCTACTTTGCTGATCAGTTCAGCGTCGGGAATAGCTACTTCAAACCGCTGTTGGGCAGGCTCCCAAGATTTCACGTCCCAGATCCCGTCAAAGCCTGAGTCGCCGCTGATGATCACCTTGCCTCCGTTGAGATCGCCGCGCAGGTCCTGCGCCGTGAAACGCAGTGAATTCGGGCTGGTTCTCTGGACGGTCTCCAGCTCGCCGTGAGTGTATTCGGCGTGGTACACCAAGGTGCTGGAAATGATCACCACTGAGAACAGGGCTAGAAAGTAGATGACCAGATTGGTCACCATGGGGTTGCGAGGCTTTCCGTCTTTGTCGGTCTTGAGCTGGGTCACTGCTTCGCGGGCGAGTTTCAAGACTCGGAGCACCCGCAATACCCGGAGCACCCGCAGGACGCGCGTCGACTTGAGTGCCGTGATATTGGCCAGTTGTAGGTAGGTCGGCAGGATGGCCAACAGGTCGATCAATCCCCAGAAGCTGAAGATGTAGTCGCGCTTGCGTTTCGCGGTTGTCACATGGCCGATGTACTCCAGCGTGAAAATGAGGGTGATGACCGTTTCGCAGGTGGCGAACAATCCGTGGAACCGATCATGCATCGAATCAACCGTTTCCAATGCGCCGGTGATGGCGGCCACGAAGATCACCAGATTCAAGATGTTGTGAACCACTTGATAGCTGGTGGCCGTCGGGACATGGAACATCCGGAACAGCCAGACCGGGCCAACAGGTGGGTTTGAGCCGTCTAGCGTCGGTTGGGTTGGGTTCGCGCTCATGAGAGCCCCCTCCGCAGCATGAAAAATGCCGAAGATGCAGAAATCCGCCCTGCTCCCCTTGGTTTTATGGGGCCCGCCCCCCGGCGGTCACCACCACAGGAAGCCGGGATCGGGCGGTTGGCTGGCTAAAGCCTCCATTTGGGCTGTTGGCAAGAACTTGAAGTATTCGGCGTGTGAATCGCCAAAGAGCATCATCATCCGGTTCTTGCCCTTGAAATTGTGCCACTGGCTACGGGGCTTGAGGACATCCCGATTGGCGTGCCAAATCCAATCGCCTTGGATGATTTTGGTGGAGGGAGCCAGCGCCACCTCGGAACCCTTGATCGGGACGATGACCGTGTTGCCTTTCGGACCGCAGACCATCTTGACCTTGTAGTAGTCGAAGCCGAACTCGGTTAGGTAGCTGTTGCCATATTGCATGAAGGCGTTGGTGCAATTGACGCCCCGACCGGCCAGTGACCAAAAGTCTCCTTTGTCGGATGGGCACCGGAACGTTTCGTAGGCGTTGCCGACATAGATGTTCAGGGGCCGATTGGTGGCCGCGGTGAAGACGTCGTAGGTCCCATTCTTGCCGCCGGTCGAAGCCCAGTCGTTGATCGCCGGGTAGGTATCCCGATTGTCGTCGGTGTACATGAAGTAGGCCTTGCCGATCTGGCTCTGGTTGCTCATGCACTTGACCGTGTGGGCCTTTTGCTTGGCGTTGGCCAACGCTGGCAAGAGCATCCCGGCCAAAATCGCGATGATGGCGATCACCACCAATAGCTCGATCAGGGTGAAAGCTCTCTGGCTGGAGACATCAACGGAATCGGAAGGGCTCGTCTTCATGGGCTGCAATCCTCGGGGTATAGCTAATGACGTTAGCGACCATGGGATCCGATTCCATGAAAATCTCCGGATTTGAACGTCACCGAGGCGTGCCTTGAAACGGTAGGGTCGGCCCTGAATCGGCCCCGGGGAGCAACTTTTCCGGTCTCTTTCTGCTCCTCGCCTAGCTGTCGAAACGCAAAATCGGCGAAAGCCGTGGATCCCTAAAAGTCATCGCAACGTCGATGGATTACCTCCGGGCCTCCTACAGTCGGAGCGTTTTCATGGGAAAAGCTCTTAAGCCGAGGCTGGGTCTGACGCATCCCATTCATGGGAAGTAAAGAGGTTCCTTTCCCTCCATCCAGCTACTGCCATGTCTACTGAAATACAATGCCCATCGGGAAATTCTTCCCGGCTTGCCGGGAGAACTCCAACGACGCAGCCTTTTCAATCAGCGCTCAAGGGAGGCCTTAAATGGCTATGGATTGCCGTGTTTCTTCCGGTGTTTCTCGTGGAGTTGAAGGCCCAGTCGCAGCGCAGTCGATCGGTGGTGGGTTGGGGGGAATCCCTATTAGGCCTCAATCAAATGCCGCCTCTGCCGGCAGGAACTACCGCCAATGACATCGATGCTCTCGCTTCAGGTGAATTGGTCAATGCCGTGGGCTTGCGAAGCGGCATATCGGGTTATTCCGGTCCGCGAATCATCGTTTCTGGGGCCAGCATCTTGACGGGGGATGCGGCTGGTAAAGTTTTTTGGGGTACTGGAACGTCGGACTTCACCACCTGGAATGACGTGGTGGTGAGGTCCGGGGCGCTGGTGCCGGATCGCGTGTCCTTTGGCTTCCTGCATGCAGCAGTAATTCTGACCGATGGTAAGATGGGGTTTGTCGGAGATCGTCAGGGTAGTTACTTCCCCGCGACTCCCGCCGCTGGAGACTTGGTCGCTGTGGCCACTAGTGCGACCCATGCGCTTGGTGTTAGAGCCAATGGGTCTGTCGTTGGGGTCGGTGGGGTCAATTTCTTTGGGGAAAATACGGTCCCTCTGGGTCTGTCGGGTGTCCGGGGGGTCGCGGCGGGAGAGTACTTCAGTGCGGCGGTCCTCGACAATGGTCAGGTCGTCGTTTGGGGAACGGACGCCAATGGCGTGCTGCAGATTCCGGTGACGGCCACCAATGTAGTCTCGATCAAAGCCGGAGCCACTCATTTGGTTGCTCTCCGCGCCGATGGCACGGTGATCGCCTGGGGCAACGCAGCGGACGGCCGCACGAGCGTTCCGGCAGGATTGAACCGCGTGATTAAAATCGCCGTGGGGCGTGCTCATGCGGTCGCTTTGCGGGACGATGGGACGGTGGTCGCCTGGGGTTACAATGGTTCCGGTCAGGCTTCGATTCCCTCGGGTCTTATCAACGTCATCGACATCGCTGCCGGCGGTAACCACAGCCTGGCCCTCGTATCCCGCGAGAAGCCGACACTGAATGCGGTCTCGGCGAGCATTGCCGGGGTGAGCTTCAATCTCGCCAGCGATTATGCTGAGAAGGGGCAGGTAGTCCGCCTGACAGCCAGCGTGGCTGGGGGAGCACCGCCGGTTCAGTATCGGTGGCGGAAAAATGGAGCGCTGGTTGCCGGAGCAACGAATGCGATCTTGGACATCACTGTGGGTCCGAGCGAAGGTAACTCGATATCGATGGACGTTGAGGCGATCAACACCTTCGGGGCGGACTCCGAGTCCGTGGCGGTCAAGGTAGGCAGCAGCCCCAGCGACCTGGCCATCCAGGTTGGTCGGGTGACCGGGGGAGCTGGGCAGAACATTGCAATAGGTGGTTATTGGGATCCAACTGGAACGTTCACGGCCATGGGGCGGCGGTCGGATGGGAGCTTTTTGACTTCAACGGCCACTGGAACCTCAATCATCGAGGTTAGGGCAAAGGGAAACCCCGCTCCCGATCTTTGGGTGTATGATGCCGATTCCATGCAGACAATTTTTGGTTCAGTTCCGGGTAATCTTTTTGGATCAAGTCTTGCCGGCGCATCGTCGGTGGTTCAAGGGGTCCGATATGCTTATGGAAAATCAATCCCTTCGTCTGAAGGGGTCCATCGGTATGTCGTCATCGTGGGCAACTCGTTGGGGCGACTGACCAACACTTTCAGTGTGTCGATGCACTCTGCGGCCGTTCCTCCGCCGATCGTCGCTAATTTCCCGAATATTGCCGGTCTGAATGGCGCTACTTTGCCGACAGGGCAACCCGCCGCTGTCGGTCCGATTCCGTTGGGTACCTCGGGATTCACGCTCGCGGTGGATGAAAACTATATTTCCTCAGAGGGATCAGTTTATCAATGGATGCGCAATGGTGCGAACATCATTGGAGGAACCAATCGAACCCTCTCGTTGGGATCCTTCGCAGTTTCTAATGCAGTCCCCTACACGGTAAGGGTTCGAACTCCGCTCTATGGATCCAGTGTGGCGAGCGATTCGGCCTTGGGAGAGGCGACTTCCTCGTCTTTGACTCCGATTCTTCCGGTATCCGTCACGCTTTCGAAGACTAATCTTGCCTCCGCCACCGGTGGCTCGGTTGATTTTGACGTCACGTTGACCGGATCGCTGACTGCAAAAATTTATCTCGAAAAAGAGACTTCAACCGGCGTCTGGAGTGGAAACGGTGACTTGCTTGGCAATCTCACATCGCAGGCATCGCCAGCATCGGCCAACTGGCTAGGGTGGACATCTACAAAGGAGTTTTGGGCAAACCTGAATGGACTGGGAGGCTCTCTCAAACTCAAGATTGGAGGACCTGTGTCCACCGCCCAAAAGGGTAGTTACCGCTTGGTCTTTGCCCAGATGACTCACTTGCCGCAAAGCCCGGCCCGATTGACGGATGCCGTGCAATTGGATGGGACCTTAAGGTACTCCTACTTCACTGTCTCCATCACAGAGGCCCCCTCAATAACAGCCCCAACCGTTGCGCCCTCTCCGTCGGCGAGTGCGGGGACTTGGATCTCGGGAGTGGCCAATGGGGTTGATATGACGATTGCGGCGAAGGCCAATGCGACTGTGGATTTGGCCGCCTACCTCGCCATCGCTGGATCTCCGACTCCCAACGTTCGGTGGGAGAAGCAGACTTCTCAGAACCAGTTCGCGTTGGTCCGCGCGTTCACCAATTCATCCAGTTTGGTTCTGGCGGCAGTGCCCACCAACGCTGGGATTTACCGTGTGACAGCGACTAACTCGATTGGCGGAGCCACTGGGGTAACCAAGCTGATCGCACTCAACGTGGATCGGGTTTTGACTGTGACCAATGGAGCAATGGTTTTCCCCAATGCGACCGTTGATCTCCCGATATCAATGGTGGGTTTTGGGGATGAGTCGGTGCTTTCTTTCACACTCCAAATCGATTCTGCCTACATCTCGATGGCTGCTGCCAATGTAGCAATGACCCTGGACCCGTCCCTCGCTACCAGTACCACGCTCTCCTATCGCACTTCCGGATCCGTTGACGCGACTCCTGCGGTCAACGGATCCGGCGGCAATCGTTTGAAGATGCAAGTGTTGGTTTCAAAGACCGATGCTACGAAGACCTTTTCCGCAGGAACCAACCGTCTGGGCACGCTGACTCTCAAAGCGCAGAATATCTCCAGTATTGGTGTGATTCGAAGTGGCGCGTCAAGTCCATCGCTGGAAGCTACGATTCAGATCTTGGGCTCGGGCACGGTCGGTCCAGACTATCTGCCGCTGAGCATCGCCTTGACCAATGCGACCTTGGCCTCTCTGGTGGCGGAGTCGGGTTCCGTGCGCGTATTGGCCGATTCTTTGGAGGGCGACGTGGACGGTGATTTTTTTGTCAACGTCACTGATGTCACCGCCATTGGAAATGTCTTGGCGGCTGGCGCCTTCGGGAGCTTCAACGCAGCCGTTCTCCAGAGCAGGTTGGACACAGCTCCCCGTCAGGCCTCGGGTGACACCAGTGTCAACCTCGCTGACTTGGTTCAAGTCGCTCGGTATGCTGCCAAATTGGACGCCGCTCAACCGGCTGGTGGTCCGAGTGGCACGTTCGCCCTCAACGGGGGCATTACCGTTGCGAAAGTGTTCAGTCAGCAGAAGTCCTTAGCGGCGGCCAAGATGCGTCGGATCCGACTCGGATGGGCTGATTTAGTGGCTGGCCAAGAGGTTTGGGTTCCGGTGTTGCTCTCAGGATACGGAAACGAGAATGCCTTGGCCTTCAACGTGGAGTTCGATCCCGGCGTTATCGAGTATACCGGACTGAAAGCCGCGGCCGGGACTTCCCAAATGGAAAACAACCTTGCGGCTCAGGAGGGACGCGTCGGAGTCCTCCTATGGAAGGCTGCGGGTAGAGCAGTGCCGTCGGGTGAGTGCTCAGTGGCGGAGCTGGGATTCCGTGTCAAAGCCGCGGTCGGCAGTGCGAAGATTCGATTTGGTAGCCGCCCGGTGGATTCCCTGATCGCGACCGTCGACGCCCAACCGGTAACGACCGTCGAGTTCGAAGGGGGCGAGTGGCCCATTGCCCAGCGTCGGCGTGTGGTGGGAGGGCAGATGGTTTCCCAACACATGGCCGCGGATCGTTGGAATGTGGAGCTGCAAGCAATCGATTCGGCTGGGGTTCCCGTTTCGGCGGTCAATCGTTCCATTCGAGTCCATTCGGCAAATCGTTTGGATGCGAATGATGCGGAATGGACTCCCGTCGGAGTCGCTCCGGAGGTAACGCCTTTGGGGACGTTGCGACTGCCGTTGCCTCAATCGGCAGACCAAGCATCGCGGTTCTATCGAATCCGCGAGGAATGAGTTGTTCGTTCTTGGATTCTGCTGGCGGGTCTTCGGGGCCGAATCCCGTGATCCGGTAGAGAAATCCAATCGGCTGATCGAAAGTTCCAATTCACGGAGGCGCTCAATTTCAGGATTGAGCGCCTCCGCTCTGTATTCAGGGTTGGCACCTGTGACGACCACCCACGTCGGCAATACACCGGTTCGCTCCACCTTCTCGCTGCCCCCAGCGGTTCCTCCTTCTTCGGCCCGTGTGGTCATCGTCGGTGGCGGCATTGTGGGCAGTTCGGTGGCCTATCATCTGGCCAAGGCGGGCTGGAAGGATGTCGTGCTGCTCGAGCAGGGACTCATCAGCGGCGGCACCACCTGGCATGCGGCGGGCATGATCGGTCAGTTGCGCGCCAGCAACAGCATGACCCAAATCAACAAGTATTCGGCTCAGCTGTATCCCCAGCTCGCCGAGGAGACGGGGCATGACGTGGGATGGGTCCGCACCACCGGACTGACGCTCGGGACCAATCCGG
The DNA here is from genome assembly GCA_945861075.1 of Akkermansia muciniphila. Classification (GTDB taxonomy): domain Bacteria; phylum Verrucomicrobiota; class Verrucomicrobiia; order Limisphaerales; family UBA9464; genus SXXZ01. The sequence continues at coordinate 2,602 of CAMATE010000090.1, read as the reverse complement.
AGCGTATGACCCAACTTCGGCGCACTGCGGCGATGGCGGAGGTATTTGGCGTCGAGGCCCATTTGGTCGGCCCCAAGGAAGCTCAAGATCTCTGGCCGCTCATTCAGGTCGAAGATGTGTTGGGGGCGGTGTATTTGCCGGGAGACGGGCGGGTGATTCCGGGCGAATGCGCGGTGGCTTTGGCCAAAGGTGCGATGGCCCACGGAGCAGCCCTCTTCGATCGCACGCGCGTCGCCTCGCTGCTGCAGACCACCGCTCCGCATGGACGCCAGCGGGTCACCGGGGTGCGATTGGAGAGCGGTCAGGAAATTCGCGCCGACTGGGTGGTTCTTGCGTGCGGCATGTGGGCTCGCCAGCTCGGACTGGGCATCGGCGTGGATTTGCCGCTCTACCCGGTCGAGCATCATTACGTTTTGAGCGAACCCATCGAGGGAGCGCTGCCGACCTTGCCGTGCGCCCGCGATCCGGATGCGGCGATCTACTTCCGCACGCTCGATGACGGATCCATCAAGCTCGGTGCCTTCCAGTGGCGATCGAAGCCGTGGCAAATTGGCGACACGGTGCCCGGCGACTTCGCTTTCGGTTTGTTGCCCGACGACTGGGAGAAGTTCGCCGAGCCGTGGGCGGCCGGAAAGCACCGCATCCCGGCCTTGCGCAACGCCCGATTCCCGAAGTTCGTCAATGGGCCGGAGAGTTTTACGCCGGACAACAATTTCCTGATGGGCACTCCGGCTGGGACCGAGGGGTTGTTCGTACTGGCCGGGTTCAACTCGGTGGGCATTGCCAGTGCGGGCGGTGTCGGCAAGTTCGCCGTGCCCTGGTTGGAATCGGGCGAAATGCCGATGGACCTTTGGAGCGTGGATGTCCGCCGCTTTGTGCCGGCGCAAAATGGACGGGATTACCTCCAGGCCCGTGCCGCCGAGGTGCTGGGGTTGCACTACCAGATGGCTTGGCCCAATCGCGAAATGGAGACATCGCGGGATGTTCGCGCCACGCCATTGCACGCGCTGACCCGCGCCGCCGGCGCCTGCTTTGGGCAGACGGCAGGCTGGGAACGCCCATTGTGGTATGCCCCCACCGGCACGCCGGCCGAACTCCGGTACTCCTTTAGCAAACAGAACTGGGCCCCACACGTGGCGGCCGAGGTGCGACGTTGCCGCGAGCGGGTTGCGTTGTTTGATCAGTCCACCTTTGCCAAATACGAGATCACCGGCCGGGATGCGCTGGCCGGCCTCGACCGGCTTTGCGGCAATCGCCTCGATGTCCCGGTCGGTCGCATCGTGTACACCGGTTTGCTCAATGCTCGCGGCACCTACGAGAGCGACGTGACCATCGTGCGTCTGGCCGACGACCGCTTCTACGTCATCGCTCCGACCCAGCAGGTGCGCCATGATGCCGACTGGATCCTCCGCAACCTCCCGGAATCGGCCGATCTCCGGCTCACGGATGTGACCGAAGCCTTTGGTGTGGTTTCCATCATGGGTCCGCAGGCGCGGGCCGTCTTGCAGCGCGTGACCGAGACCGACTTGTCGGCCGCTGCGTTTCCTTTCGGCCACAGCGCGGAAATTCGCATCGCCGGCGTGCCATCACCTGTGAGGGCTCTCCGGGTCACGTATGTCGGTGAGCTCGGATGGGAACTGCATGGCCCTGCTGCATCCATGGCCGCGGTTTGGACGGCGCTCGCGGAGGCGGGAAAGCCGGAGGGCATCGGCCCGGCCGGCACCTACGCCATCAACGCCATGCGCATCGAAAAAGCCTACCGCGCCTGGGGACATGAACTTTCGGTCGATGAGAACCCCTTCGAAGCCGGACTGTCCTTCGCGGTCGACTGGGACCGGGACTTTTTGGCCAAACCCGCATTGCTGGGGCTGAAGGGGCGTCCGTTGCGCAAGCGACTGGTTTCGCTGGTGATGGAGTGCGAAGACCCGACTGTGACCTTGTGGGGCAACGAACCGGTGTTCCGCGACGGGCGATTGGCGGGATACACGTCGAGTGCCGCCTACTCGCCGACGCTCTCGGCTCCGGTGGCGATGGCTTACATCAAGCGGCCCCCCGAGGAATCCGGGATCGGTGTGGGCACCGAATGGCTGCAAGCCGGCCGGTACGAAATCCTTCAGGATGGCGTGAAGCGTCCAGCCCGGATGACCTTGCGCGCACCGGTGGATCCGGAGCGTGCGCGAATCCTGAGTTTAGCCTTTAATCGGACACCTTCGCGAGCACACTAACGCCCCGTCTGAGGACTACTCTTTTAGCCAGGGTGATTCTAACCCACGACCGCTAGAAACCGCACCAGATCGCCCGTATGCAAGCCCACCCATTTAAGCAATTCCACCATTTAGCGGTCCTCCTCAGGGCCTGGATCCTTGTGATTGCCGCTCTTCCGTCCTTCGGCGCCCGGGTGCAAGACGCTTCGCCTTTTCCGCCCACCTACGCCGATCCGGCTGTCCCCTTGTTGCAACTGCCCACCGACTTCCGTGCCCGGCGCACTTCGGCCAACCTCAACCTGACAGCGGGGCAGCCTGTAGAGATCTTCAATGCCACAGGAGCGGGCTGTGTGCGCCATATGTGGTTCGTGTTTGGCGACAAAGCGATCGATGATTTG
>CAMATE010000089.1 GCA_945861075.1 Akkermansia muciniphila | reverse complement strand
CCCCGCGATACCCCGCGATACCCCGCGATACCCCGCGATACCCCGCGATACCCCGCGATACCCCGCGATACCCCGCGATACCCCGCGATGCTTCCCGGTGGGCTATTGGTTACGGTCAAATAAAGTCAACTCTGCAAAAGCCAACAGGTCAGCGATCTTCGTCCGGCTTTGTTCCGGCTGGATTGCCGGTGGAGTGATTTCGCCGGTACATGTCCGCGACGTAATGGGGACGTTGACGTTGGGCCGGCGGTAGGTGCTTTGGAGGAATGAGTCCTCGCCTCAGGAGTAATTGCTCGTTTTCCCGGTCCAGGATGATCAATCGCATGATAAGGTCCTGATTCTGGCGCAGGAGCTCCCGGATTTCATGCTTGGTTGAGCGTACTTCCGGACTCAGCGAAAGCCAAAAGTTGCGGTGCTGACGTATCCGTTGCAGAGCCGCATCAAGCTTGGGTAGCGCTTGTTTTCGGGCTTCCGACGCCGCCGAGGATTGCGGCGCATCCATTTGACGAAGGTGTTGCGACTCTCGCTCTAGGTGGCCCAGTAGATCCGTGTTGATGGCTAGTTGAGAGCGGAGATCCACCAACATCTGGGACTCCGAGTTCATGGGGTGGAGCCCTTCAAGCTGGAGACGCTGCTGTTGGTGGAGGCTGCGTTGGGCACGAAGAGTTTTTGCATCTCCTGATGGACATTTTGATCCCAGCGCAGGTTGTTGAGACGCCATTGAGCCATTTCACGAATCAACTTCAGCCCGGGAGGTGTGATCGCGGGCTGAGCCTGAGTCGGTCCATTGGTTTTGGTCATCGTTCCTGATTGGGTGGTGTTGGGTCCGTTGGTGGCGACGCCAGCGGAAACGCCACTGGACACCATGGCTGCGGTATTGGTCGAACCCGCAGTAGCCAAAGCGGGAGGCACCGAGTTGGTCGATAAGGATAGGACCTTGTTGTAGGCTGCCGATGCTCGATCCGGCTGAAACAAACGTTCGTACATCAACCCGATTTGGTACAGCGCCTGAGAATGCCATTCATCGTTTCCGGGAAGTTTGTCGAGCGCCTCATAGATGAGCAGTGCATTGACATAGTCTCCTTGTTGGTAGAGTTCGTTTGCCAACTTGTTGCCCGTGCGCTTTTGCCAATAGGCCCAATTTTCGGGATCTGTGTTGGATCGCTCCTGCTCGGTGTTGAGGAGTTCCATGGTTTGTTGGAGTGCCTCGTTTTGCATGCCCAGCTTCTTGTAAGCCTCAGAGATCAGGAAGCGAACCTCGGCAGTGTACGGTGATTGGGGTACTTTATCGAGGGATAGCTGACCTTCGACGACCACGCCCTTCCAGTCCTGTAATTCGAAAACAGCTTTGACCAGTTTCAACCGCACCAGAGATTCGTTTAGATTGGTGTCCGCAAGCTTGAGGACCCTCCTAAAATAATCCGCAGCACGACCAAACTGGCCAGCCATGAAAAAGGTGTCCGCGATTTCGGTCTGAGCCAAAAGAACCAGAGATTTGTAAGCGGAGAGGTCCTTTTCTTGAAGGCTGATGACCGTCGACATCACGGCGTGGAATTTGGACAAAGCCAATTCCGTAGCGCCAATTTGCCGGTAGAGAATTCCCTGTCGGTAAAGTATGGCCGGGGTGTCTGGATCCAGGGGAAATCTGCTGACCAATTGGGAGTAGATTTGTTGGGCCCTACTATAAAATCGTCCGTCTAGAGCGATTTGGGCGAGGTGTTTCATGCACTCTCGCTTGATCTCAGTGGGGGAATCCGGGTTTTCGACAATGCTTACCAACAAACTTTCGGCCGTGTGCTTGTCCGCCGCCTTAATGCTGCGTGCATAGTTGTTGGTGGCCCCTTCCATCATGTCGCGCCAGACCTTGGTCTCATCAACCACGATCTTTTTGACCTGGCGCCTGAGCACGTTGTCAGATTCGAAAGAAGCTCCTTGTTCCTTTGGTGGTAATCGAAACCTCTGCTCCAACGAATCGGCAAGCTCATCCGTGACGCGCACGGCATTGGTGGCCTGAACATTGGGAACCGGTCGCTGGCTAGGGGAGGCTTTGCGGTTTGTCGGGCTTGCGGTGGAATTGGCCACCTCCGCAACCAAGATTCCTGCCCCCATCACCATCCAGGCTATCCAGCGTCGACCCCATCGGTTGATTGAGAGTAGTAGCTGCATGGGTCATTCCTGCCGGAATTCAACGCGGCTAGAGGTGGGGGTGGAGGGGTTGCCAGGAATGAAAGGGACCGGGATGGCGATGCTGGTGCTTTGTTGACCGGTGTTGGTTTGCCCCGAGTTTGGCAGGGAACCGGACCTTGTGAAGAACCGGATGAGATTTTCCGGGCTCAGTGAGATCTGGTTCTGGCCGGGTGTGCTTCCTCCTTTTGAGGATGGAAGCGTGTTCGGAGGGGTTTCTCCCGTAGTCGCTGCTCCCTGAGAGCTGGTTGGCCAATTATCTGGGAGTCGGAGGATTTCGGAGGGCTCGGTCTCGGGAAATACCGGGCCGAGAGGTCCTGGTTCAACCAGCATTTGCTCAGGTTTTGGGTCCGATTCGGGAGAGGGTTTCTCAGGAAGGCCGTTGGCCAGCGGGGGTAGTTTGCCCACAACCTCTTCCAGCGGACGAGTTGGAGCGCTGAAATTCAACGGCTTTGGACCCACCCGAGTCAGGTAGGCATTTGGCGCCGCGAATGCCGGAACCATAAAGATGGCTCCTCCCACTATCATGTGCACACGTTTCATCACGTCCTTGTGAATCGGTTGTTTTCCTGAGCACCTCTTTTCGAGGTTCTGGAGCCACTGTTGTTACTTACGACTGAGATCTCGGATGGCGTCTTCGTACGAAGTCACAAAGACCCAGTCTTTGGTTTCTTCGTAGTTCCGACACTCGGCTTGAACCGTTGAGGAACCCACCAAGCGTTGTTGGAGGGACAAGTCATTGCACATTTGGATGGTGGTGATCCCCAGCTTTACCAGGTTGATGTCTGGGGTTCGCACCTGGCTCATATCGATGATCATCTTGCCCAAGCCAGAATCGACCGCTTCAGACACCTTGTTGCGCATTTGCCCAGAGATCTCGTTGGCAATGTTGGGGGTGAGGTTGGGGGGCAGGATCACCGCCAGAACACCATCGCGTTGCTGGAAGTATTTGTAGGAAGTATCGAGGCTGAGGGATCGACAAACCTTGGTTTTCAGATCGTCCGGATCCAAAGGCTTGGTGATCACACCCATGAAGCCCACCTGTGTGGCCCGGGCTTGGTCTTCGGTGGCTGTTTTGACGGAGAGACCGAAAATCGGTGCGCTCTTGGTTCGGGTGCTGGCCCGAAACATCTGGAAAAGAGTAAATCCGGCTCCATCGGGCAGCGAAAGGCTGACCAAAATAGCGTCGGGAACGTTTTGGGAACAGTAATCAAGGGCTTCGCCGGTCTGGGTGCGCCCATGAACTTGCCATGGAGTATCGGAGACGGCCGCCTTGATTTGATCGATGATGGCTGGCTTGTCATCGACGACCAAAATGTTGAGGGGGTCATCATACCGTTTGACCTTCTTGACCCCGCCGCCTTTGGCCTTCAGTTCGATGATGCGCCCTGCACGCTCAACGAGCATGTCCTCTTTGAAGGGCTTCACGAGGTAGTCGCGAACTCCCATTTTGGCGATCTTGGTGACGTTGTCCCGGCCAGATTCGGCCGTGAGCATGATCACCGGGATATTCTTCAGGTCGGCGTGTGACTTGAGCTTCGCCAGACACTCTGAGCCGTCCATGATCGGCATCGTCAGATCCAGAAGGATCAGGTCGGGCTTTTCGCGCATGGCCACTGCGACACCCTCGACGCCGTTGGAGGCTTCAAGAACGTCCACATCGAAGGGTTTCAGCGCCTTGGTGACAATCAGGCGGATTGTCTTGCTGTCATCGACAGTCAGAATCTTCGGTTTCATTGAAATTGAGAGGTCAGCAGTGCAGGTGGGCGCGATGAACCTTCCATCCTCGAGGGATCGGCAGGCTGAGCGGCGGGCCTTTTAATGGGCTTTGTAGCGGTTCCTCCAGGCGCGCCTGCCCGTCGTGGGCTTCGGTCAGCGGAATGGATTGGAACACACATCGTCGGAGTAGGATCGGCATTTTGGTTTCAGAACTTGAGGGCGGATTGCTTGAAGGGTTTTTGGAGGGATGACGGGTTATCCAACAAAGCCTTTCAGGAGAACTCCCTTTCTGCCGATAGAGCTCACAATGTCCGTGAATTCCACGGTAACTGCGGGGGCTTCCCCGAAGGCACTGTCGCTGGCGGAGATCAACCGTCGTCTTCAGTCGTGCCCGCCTATCCCCTCTCTCAAGAGCATCCAAGGGGCGCTGCGCGAGCTGCTGGCTGCTGAACAGCGGTATGCTGGACAGATTTCTGAGGTCATCCGACGCGATCCGGGCCTCACGTCACGTCTTCTCAAGCTCGTAAACTCAGTCCACTACGGTTTGGGGCAACAGGTGACGAGCTTGGAAGAGGCTGTTTTCTATGTCGGGGTTCGGCAGGTGAGGGAATTGGCCACCATGACCCCGGTCATTGATGACTTCAAGCGGATCACCGGATCCCAGCGGGGAGCGGCCGAAACGCTGTGGCGGAATCTATGGAAACACAGTATCGCGGTGGCGATGGTCACCAAGGATCTCATGATGGCGACCCCAGATTCGGGTGAAGATCTGGATTATGTGGCAGGTTTGGTTCATGACGTGGGTTGGATTGTCTTCGCCACGGTCTTTCCTGAACACCATGCCAGCATTTTAGACCAACTGAAGACTTCCTCGCTCCCGGTTCGACTCATCGAGTTGGACAGCGTTGGATGTGATCACGCTCATCTGGGGGCCATGTACCTCAAGGCTCAGCAATTGGGTGAGTCGTTGGAGTTCACGACGCGCTACCATCATACTCCGTCTGGAACAACGCGTGATGCGCGCTTGGCTGGAGCGGTCCAGATTGCCGACCAGTTTGCTCTTTCCATTGGTCTAGGGCATCCCGGTGACCCCCCATTGCGTTCCCCCCAAGACTGGATGAACGCCTCAGGCTGGAACCTGCTCTTCCCAGAAGGAAGCGAGGCCAGTCGCCGTAAAGTTCTCAAATCTCTGGAAAAGACCGCCCAGCGTCTTCCGGGGATGGTGGATTGTCTGGTCTGAATCACGTCAGCGGTTGGATTCTGTCGTTACACCCCGCCTGTGGGCTGAAGTTCCTCTGCGGGTTCTCGTGCCCCTTTGATTTGCTAAAACGACGTACCAGGGAAGAGACAGTGTTGGCAGTTTGTTGATTTTCAGCTGCCGAACACCGCTTCAAGTCTATCCAAATAGCTTTCGATATCGTTATTATCTGTTTTTCGCTCTCCAATTCTCAGCTCGAATGAAGAGGCGAAGGGACAGGCTATGACGAGCGTGGGCCAAGTTGGGGACAGGCTTCTTCTTGAAACAGAAGGCTGCAGGATCGGATAGAGTTCAGGAAAGGGGGGATGAAAGGAGAGGAGGGGAGGGACAGGCTCCTCTCGATGACGATAGGTTGGCTGAGGTCGGCTGAGGGGTGAGTTTCCGACCGTGTGTCAGTAGTCGCGAATATTCCGGCCGGCGCTTTTGGGAGCCTGTCCCTTGTTGCCGGGTTGGTTGATGCGCGGCGGTCCGTCCAGGGGAGGGGTCATCCATTGAGGCGGAGCCGGTATGGGTTGGGCTCCGTTTTTTGGATCACCTTGGCCGGGGCTTTCCGAGGGTTCCTTGCTTTTGTCTGCGAGCATTTGGCGTAATCCATCGAGCTCTTTGCCGACTTGCTCAGCCCGTTGAGAGGTGCGGTCGCTGGGTTGGATGGCTTGCAGTTCATTGAGCGCCTGCTCAGCACCTTCTAGGCGGGCTGCTTTGGCTTCCGTGGGTTCTTGTCCCGCGGGCGATTGCATGAGCTTGTCGGCCAGTTTATCGAGGGTTTGAGCCAATTTCTGTTGGGCCTTTTCCTGTTTGGCCTGCAACTGCGGTTGGTTGGGTCGAAGTTCAGAGGCCTGCTGAAAATGGTCGAGCGCTTGACTCAATTGCATGGCCTGCTGCTCCGGTTGGGAAAAGGCCGCTTGCTGTTCTTGGAAGTCTCCCTCGTCTTCATGCACTTGAGCCATGCGGCGATCGATTTCTTCACCGGTGCGTTGGGCCTCCTGATGTTGAGGCGATTGCTCCAAAGCATGATCGATCTGTTCGCGCGCCATTCTCAGGAGGGCCAATTTTTCTTTGGTGATGGGGATTTGCTCTTCAAGCGCCAAAAAGGTCTCCGCCTGTTTGACCTTGGCATCTGCCAAGCGGTCCTTGGCTTTCTTGAGCGCTTCGTCGACCTGGGGATCACCGGGACGCAGTTGCTGACTTTCTTCCAGTTGTGAGATGCCTTGCTCCAGCTTCGAGGCGTCCACCTCCGGAAGGCGTGGTTCTCTACGACTAGACTTCAACGATAAAGGATGCTGAACATTTCGTAGACCTTCCTGTTTGAGCGCCTCAGCGAGGCGATCTTTGGTTTCAGCCTCACCTTTTTGAGCCTCTGAATGATTCGGGCTTAGTTGGTGCGCATCAGAGTATTTTTCGTGTGCATTGCGAAGGTCCGGAATTCGCTGCGCGGGTGTCTTGGCGGGTTGATTGGCCTGATCAGCAGCCTTGCGGGCCTCTTCGAGGAGTAGATCCAAGAGTTTACCCCGCACGAACGCGTCGTTCTCAGTGGAGCGAAGGTCGTTGGGCTGTTCTTTGAGGATGGTTTGATACGCCTCCAAAGCAGCCCGCCATCGGGCGACCGTTTCGTCTAGGTTGGCGGCTTTGGATTCGACCCCCAATTGATATTCTGCGTTGCCGCGTTGGAAACGCGCCAACTGAGCCAAACCTCGATGGCCGAGGCTTTCCACCCGGTCGAATGCCACCAAGGCGTCCTCCCAGCGGTGGGCTGCATAGGCGGCAACACCAGCGTTGTATTGGATATGGGGGCTTGTTGGGTTTTGTTCGGCCTCCAGAGCTAGGGCGTCGGCAACGACCTGAGGCGCACCGTTGGTCAGTTGTTGTTGAAATAGCGCGATCTTGAGTGGGCCATTATCGGCGAGAGCCGACCCTGTAACAACTGTTGTAATAGCCAAGACTGCGACCAGAACCGCAAGGACTAGGGACAGGCTCCGAAAGAGTGAAACTAGGGACAGGCTCCGGGATTTCCGGGGCTGAGCCGGGGTAAGGGACAGGCTCCCCAATGGGCGCTGTTGGAGTGTGGGTCGTCTTGGGAGGTAGATCATGGGACGACGGGAGGCGGTGTGGTTCGAATGGCCGACAGGCTGCGGGGACGCTGGTGGCGGCGGGCTCCAATCAGGAGTTGGGTGACCACCGCGGCGATGGCCAAGGATAGCGGAACCGGATAAGCCTCGATGTAATTCTTGGTGTCTTCCCGAGCCGCACTCTCGGCCAGTGGGGCGAGAAATTCCTGGCGGAGGGTGGTGAACCCTTCTCCTTGATCTCCCAGCGGGACGTAACGGCCTCCGGTCAATGCTGTGATGCGTTTGAGATTGGCTTCGTTGAGTCGGGAGACAACTTCCTGGCCGGAGTTGTTCTTGGCCACGCCACCCCACTGGATCCGTGGAACCTTGGAACCACCTCGAGTCCCGACTCCAACGGCGCAAACCTTGACGCCCTGTCGGGCCCAACGTCGGGTAAATTCCAGCAACTGCTCGCCCGAATCCTCGCCGTCGGTGACCAGAATAACCACCCGGGGTTGGATGTTGTTGGTCTGGAAATACCGTCCAGCCCGCTCAATGGCCGAACCCAGGTTGGACCCTGCGGTTTCACCGTCCATTTCCACCGTGTAAGGCGAGGCATAGCGCAACATCGCTTGGATGGCTCGGGTATCGAAGCTGAGCGGAGCATTGAGGTAGGCGACTCCGCTGAAGGTGATCAGCCCCACCCGGTCGGCTCGGCCGGAATCGAGAAAACGGGACAATGCGTTGGTGGCAGCAAACCAACGGTTGGGGCGGACGTCCGTTGCCAGCATGGATCGGGACAGATCGAGCGCGATCATGTAGGGCACGCCGCGCAGTTCCGACTGCTCGTTCATGCGGAAGGCCAAGGGACGAGCCAGTGCCAACGGCAGCAGGATGGCCACAGCCATGACCATCACATAGTCAACCCGTTGACGCCACGGCACCCAACCCGGAGCCGACCACGGCCGATCGGTGGAACCTGAGAAGTCTGCGATCCGCCGCCGGTCGCGCCGGGCCTGTAGAATTCGGGTTCCGAGGATCAGTGCGATCAGGACCGGAATGAGCAGCAGCAGGGCGGGGTGGGCAAATCTCATGGCAGTTGCCTCCGCAGGAGCGATTTCCAGATCCATCCACCCAGCCAGAGCAGCGATCCGATGGCCACAGGCCAGGCGAAGAGTTCCTGCCACAACACGAAACGCTTCTGGATCAAGTCCCGCTTTTCCAATTGGTCAATGAGGTTGTAGATGCCTTGCAGGGCCCGCGTGTCGTTGGCTTGGAAGAATTGTCCGCCAGTGATTCGGGCGGCACGGTTGAGGTCGTGATTGGCGGCGACGGAAGGAACCACCATCTCAGGTCCGATCAGGACGGAGTAGAGTTTGACCTTGTCCCGGACCAGTTGCCCGATGATCTCCGAGGCGCGAGGGCCGGACGAATTGTCGCCATCGGTCACCAGGATGACCACCTTGCTGCGATCGCTGTCTTTGCGTAGGAAGTTTCCAGCGGCCATCACCGCCCAACCGATGCCGGTTCCGGTGGCCAAATCGGTTTGATGCATGGATTCGATGGCCCAGCGGTGATCCAAGGTCAATGGGCTGACCAAAAAGGGGTTTCGCGCGAAACAAACGATGCCAATCCGGTCATTGGGTCTGCCGAGGATGAATTTCTCGGTGACATATTCCAGGGCTGCACGGCGCGTGACCCGCTTGCGCTCTAGCCGGAAATCGGTCTCGGCCATCGAGCGGCTGAAGTCGAGGGCGAGCATGATGTCGATGCCCTTGCTGGGATCGGGCAAATCACCCCGCGGCATGCGGGGGCGGGCCAATCCGATGATGAGGAGTGCCAGCGGGATGAGAGTCCACAGCGCGTGTGTCATCGCCCGCTGCCTGGCCGGGATATGACCCAGATGGCTCCGGCCGAAAAGCGAGGGCACAACCAGTGAGGGCACGGCTCTGGGTTTGCGATGGAACCAAGCAAGCACCGGCAGCAACAGCAGGCCCAGCAAGACCCAAGGGTAGAGGAACTCGATGGTCAGGAAGTCCTTCAAGGTGGACCTCCTGCAGAACCCGGAAGTCCGGCACATTCCCGAATGAACCGCTCGGCCGTGTCGATGAGTGCGGTCAGTTCGGCTTCAGTGGCTTTGCCTTGTGCGAATTTGAGCAAGTCGCATTGACCGAGAAAACCCGTGAGGGTGGCCCGATGGATCGGGTTGAATCGGGCGTCATGGACCGCCGATTCGAGAAACTCGCGTGACGTTTGAAACTGAACCGAGAAGGCGTAGCGGGCTTCGAGATAACCGCGCAGGATGTCGCTGACTTCGATTCCGAAGGGATAGGCGACCCAGCGGGAACGATCGGCCCGCAGTGCGGCCAGACGCTGGAGGAACGCTTCGTGGGGAGCCGGGCCTTCCGGGACGATACGAGCCGATGCCACCGGTTGGCGTTTGAGCCACCCATGGCGGAGCCAGTAGGCCAGAATCCCGATCACGACCGGCAAGCTCAGGAGAAACCAAGGATTCTCCCACCACTGAGGCAGGGGAACGAGCGTGAGGTCCTCGATGAGCCGATCGGGTTTCATAGGTGAATCCGCGCGAGGCTCATGCGATGCGTCGTCGCGCAGCGTGGTCGAGAAACCCTTGCAAGCGTTGGGTCCAGGGTTGGTCAGTGCGGACTTCCAGTTCCGGAATGCGACCGGAGCGGAAGGTGGCGATGAGTTGGTCTCGTCGGGCTTGTCCTGACTGACGCCAACCTTCTCGGACGAGGGGATCGCCCGTGTCGACTTCGAGCACTTCGCCGGTTTCTGGGTCTTGCAGCAGCACCCAGCCGACATCAGGAAGCTCGAGTTCGCGGCGGTCGCTCATCCGCAAGGCCATCATTTCGTGGCGCTGATTGGAGGCCTTGATCGCCCGAGTCCAACCATCGGTGTCGGGATCATGGAAATCCGACAAGACGAAACTCAATGTGGGTCGGCGGAAGAGGTTGTTGAGGAACCGCAAACCGGCACCGATCGAAGTTCCCGAATGCTTCGGAGTGGTGAAGAGCAACTCGTGCAGCAGGCGAGTCACGTGGGCCCGAGTCTTGCGAGGCGGAATGTAGCGCTCGACCCGATCTGAGAAGAGGATGGCTCCGACCCGGTCTCCATCCCGTACGGCGCTGAAGGCCAAGGAGCCCGCCAGGATGGCGGCCATCTCCCGTTGCGAGGTCACGCCGGCTGATGGGTTTGGTTCGGATCCGAAGTCGCCGCTGGCCGAGATGTCGACCAATAGCATGACCACCAACTCGCGCTCCTCGACGTGGCGTTTGATGAAGGGCTTGCGCAGGCGCGCGGTGACATTCCAATCGATCCGTCGGACGTCGTCGCCCGGCACGTACTCGCGGACGTCGGCAAAATCCATGCCGCGGCCTTTGAAGACACTCCCCAGACGTCCCCCCATGAGCTGCTCGCTGACCAAACGAGCCCGAACCTCCACGGATCGGAGCTGTTGGATGTAATCGTTGGGCAGCATGAAGGGATGGGCTCCGCCCGCCGATCGGACTTTACGTGGGCGGAGCCTGTACCGGTTATTCTGCGGTGGCGAGGTATTCGATGAGGTTGCGGATGTCCTGTTTGGAGAGCAGGTCGCCGAATCCTTCGGGCATGCCGGAAAGCCCCTTCTCGCGACTGGTGATTTCCGACTTCTTGACGGTGATCAGGCCGTCTTCAGCCGAATTAATCACCAACTCCGTCGCCGATTCTGACTTGATGACTCCGGCGTAGCTTTGTCCGCCCTTGAGGTTGACCAAGACGTTTTCGAAGCCTACGGCAATGGCTGCGTTGGGATAGAGGATGCTCGTGAGCAAGTAGGAGCGACCGTTTTTCTTACCCAAGCCCGTGAGTTCCGGGCCGACTTCGCCGCCTTCGCCTTGAACCTTGTGGCAGCGGACGCAGCTGACTTCGGCCCGTTCGGCGAAGACCTTCTTCCCGTCTTCTGCATTGCCACCGACCAAGCAGGCCTTCCAGGCCGCAGAGGGATCCTTGGCATCCAAGCGGCTCTTGTATTGGGCTAGCAGCGGCTTGAGCGGCTCGCGCTGACCGGCGGCTTCCAGGACATCCAGTTCCAATTCTGCGGCGACGGTGCCGGCGAGGACTCCGTCCAGCCAGTGCTTCAGCAGCGCGTCGGCGTCAGCACCTTTGACCGATGCCAACGTGGACAGTGCCGATTGCTTTTCCGTCAGGGATCCGCTGGCCAGGGCCTTCTCCAGTGGACCAGTCGATCCACCGCCACCGGAGTTGCTACCGGATCCACCATTGCGAGCAGCGATGGGCGGCACTTCGACGGCCAGTTGAGTGGCCAAACTGCGGACCTTTTCATCCTTGTCGTCACGGGCAGCGGCCAGCGCGGCAGCGTATTCTGGGGTTTGCAAGAGCGACAAGGAACGCAGGGCGTCGGAGCGCGCGGCGCCGTCGGCGGCACCCTGGATGATCAATGCTGCCAGGGCCGGGGAGGCTTCAGTGAGTTTGAGTGTTCCGGCTGCTCGGGCTGTCGCGGCTCGGACCGGGGCCGGCGCTGAAGCCAAAAGCCCGTTGGCCAGGGGCTTCAATGCTTCGCCGGGCACCTTCTCGGAACGGGCGAAGGCGGTGGGACGCCAAAGTCCAGTGATGCGGTCTCGGCCGGAATTGGCGGGCCACTCAGTGAGGGCGTCGATGGCTTCCACACGGAAGTTCACGGGCGCGTCTTCACGTGTGCTGTAGGCGGCGAGCGCCCGAGCGGTGGCCTCGGTGCCGAAGCGGTAGTTGGCGTTGAGCACCCGGCGCAGGAGCGGGGCTTCCGCCAGGCCCGGTCGCTCGATCAAGCGGGCCATAGCTTCCATGGCGCCGGGGATGGGCTGGTCGTTGATGGCTCGTGCTGCCTCGGTGACGATCGCCGGGGACGCATCCGCGAGGAAGGCTGCGATTTCGTTGCGCTCGAGTTTCCGCATCGCCAGCAGAATGCCCATCCGAACCGAGGCATTGGCATGCCG
>CAMATE010000088.1 GCA_945861075.1 Akkermansia muciniphila | reverse complement strand
TGTCGGAGCAGGTCCAAAATCTGGCGGAGCTGTCCTTCATCCAGTTGGCTTGGAAACGCCGGCAGCAACCGACTCTTCACGGGTGGATCTACGACATCCACACCGGGCGTCTCAAGACCATCACGAAGATGGAGCCTGGCCACCCTCTGGATCCTATCTACTCCTACGAGTTTCCGGATGAACCGGATCCCATCGGTTCCTGATGCACCTGCCGATTGCCCGGAGCAAGCCCGGGATGATCAGCCTGTTTTGATGAGTCGCTGTCGTCGCTGCAGTCGGACTGGCGACACTTGATCCGAATCCATCCGAAGCGCATTTTCCATCCATGCACCCGCAGTTGCCGACCCCGATTCTGGAATCCCTCAAGGTCTCCACCCGGCGGCGTTTCCTCCAACACTGCGGGACCGGCATGGGAGCGCTGGCCCTGGGCTCGCTGTTGAATCCATCGCTGCAGGCAGCGGGATCTGATTCAGGCCCGGCTTTGAAGGCGCCGCATTTCGCGCCCAAGGCCAAGAACATCATTTATCTCTTCCAGTCGGGTGGCCCCTCGCACCTCGATCTCTTCGATCCCAAGCCGGAGCTCACCAAGCGTGATGGTCAGCGGGTTCCGGAGGAACTGGTGAAGAACATTCGGTTGGCCCAGATCGGCAAGGAGTCGAAGCTGCTGGCCTCTCCGTACAAATTCTCGCGACACGGCAAATCCGGGGCGTGGATCAGCGAACTGCTTCCGCATCTGGCTTCCATCTCCGACGATGTGTGTTTCGTGAAAGGCTTCCATTCGGAGGCCTTCAACCATGATCCGGCCACGTTGTTCATGAACACCGGGGCTCAGTTGGCCGGGCGTCCCGGCATGGGTTCCTGGTTCAGTTATGGACTCGGCAGCGAGAACAAGGACTTGCCTGCCTTTGTGGTCATGATGACCGGCGTGGGTCAGCCCCTGACCAATGCCGCTTGGGGCAGCGGATTCCTCCCGACGGTCCATCAAGGTGTGACTCTGCGGTCTCAGGGGGATCCCGTTCTCTTCGTGGGCAATCCACCGGGCATGGACCGCAAACGCCGGCGGCAAACGTTGGACGTCCTCAAGGATCTCAACCAGACGCGTTATGATGTCCTGCAAGATCCAGAGATCCAGACGCGCATCGCCTCTTATGAATTGGCCTACCGCATGCAGACCAGCGTGCCGGAGGTCATGGACATTTCCGGTGAGAAGCCCCGTGTCCATGAGGCCTACGGCACCACCCCGGGTCGCGCTTCCTTCGCCAACAATTGTCTCTTGGTCCGCCGTCTGGTCGAGCGTGGGGTGCGATTTGTCCAATTGTACCACCGGGGTTGGGATCACCATGGCGGACCCGATGGCAACCTGGTGTTCGATTTGAAGAAACGCTGCGCGGAAACCGACCAGCCTTCGGTGGCCCTCATCAAGGATCTCCAGGAACGCGGTTTGCTCGATGAGACGCTGGTGCTGTGGGGTGGCGAGTTCGGCCGGACTCCGATGATGCAGGGAGCGCTGCGTCCGGACCAAATCGGTCGCGATCATCACCCGCACGGGTACACCATTTGGATGGCCGGTGGCGGCATCAAGCCGGGCACGGTCTATGGTGGCACCGATGAATTTGGCTTCTATGCCGTGGAGAACAAAGTCCACGTACACGATCTCCACGCCACGCTCTTGCACCTGTTCGGAGTGGATCACCGGAAGCTCACCTATCGATTCCAAGGCCGTGATTTCCGCCTGACCGATGTGCATGGTGAGCTGATTCAGGGGATTCTCGCTTAGTTTTGGCGTCCCAGATTTGGGGATAACTCATCGGCCCAGCGCGTTGACGCTTCCGGAAGAGGTTTCCATATTGCCCGACCGATGACGTTCGACCTCACCGAGATGTTGCAAGACTGGGACTACAAGCCTGGTCAGGTGGTGGCGCGCCGATTTCAAGGCAAGGACGGCGAGAAGATCCAACTGCGGGTTGATCTGGGAATCCTCCAGATGAACGTGGATGGCCGTCCCGACGGCAAGAAGCCCATGGGCCACGAGTCTTGGTTTCACTTCTATCGCAAACGGTCCGAGCAGGCACCGACCAGTGCCGACGGTGAGAATCCAGATTTCGCCCTGGGAACGGAGGAGTGTGGACGACTTCAACAAGAATCCATCCAGTACCATCACCGGTACATTTGCTTCTTCCAGCTCAAGGACTATGCGGCCGTCGAGCGCGATTGTGCCCGCAATCTTGAGGTCTTCAGCTTCGTGGATCAATTTGCCGAATCCGACGAACTGTCCTGGAGTGTGGTGCAGTTCACTCCCCAGCTCACCATGATGCGCACCCGCGCCCGCGGGGAGGCCAGCCTTCAAGCAAGCGATCGCGAGGCGGCGTTGGCCGCCATCGAGACCGGCATCAACGAGTTGGCAGAATTCTACCGCGACCATGAACGCGAAGAGCTCGTCGACCAAAGCGGCGAGATCCAGTCGTTGCGTGGGTGGTTGGAGGAAATCCGCCGCAAACCGCCGCAGAATGAGATTGAGCGTCTGCGTTTTGCCCTCGCCGAGGCGATCCGGATCGAGGATTACGAGAAGGCCGCTGAAGTCCGCGATCAACTCCGCAAACTCCAAGCTTCCGAAACATGAGCCTCCAACAACGCGTCACCGACGAACTCAAATCTTCCATGCTGGCCCGCCAGACCGTCCGTACGGGCACCCTCCGGATGCTCAAGGCGGCTTTGGGCTATGCCCAGATCGAGAAGAAAACCGAGACGCTTCCCGACGCCGATGTAATGGCAGTCATCCAACGTGAGGCCAAGAAACGCCGCGACGCGATGGACGAATTCGAAAAAGGCGGTCGCGCAGAGATGGCGGCCAACGAAAAAGCGGAGCTGGAAGTGTTGTCGGAGTTCCTGCCCAAGGCTTTGTCGGCTGAAGAGTTGGAAAGCCTCGTTCGTGGGGTCATCACCGAGATCGGTGCCACGTCCAAGAAGGACATGGGAGCCGTCATGAAGGCGGCCCAGGCCAAGATCGATGGCCGCGCCGACGGCAAATCCGTCAGCGCCTTGGTTTCCCGGCTCCTGCCTTGAGGTCAGAGAGCCCTGCGGATGCCCCTCCCTCATCAACCCTCCCGAAACGCCTCCGCGGCGGACTTCATCCGTGCCTTGAGCACCTCGGCGCGCACCGCACGCACCGGCGGGCAGACCATTGGAGAGTTCCTGGACCAAATGGGTGACGGGAACGCCTGGCTCATGGCGCTGATCCTCACCCTGCCCTTCATCCAGCCTCTGCCCACGGGTCCGATGGCCACTTTCGGCGGATTGGCCTTTGCCGGGATGGGCTGGCGATTGATCCGCGGGGACGAGTCGGTCTGGCTGCCGATGCGAATCCGGTCTACCCGACCCGGTGCTGCCACGTGGAATGCCTTTTCCGGGTTTGGTTGCTGGTTGCTCCGGATCCTCGGTCGGGTGAGCCGAACACAACGCATGGTCTGGCTGGTCGAGGCCGTGGGTCACCGCGGAGCGGCTTGGCTCATCCTCATCGGTGGCTTGTTGGTGGCTGTTCCGTTCCTGGTTGTCCCGCTCCAGAATTCCCTCCCAGCACTCATTATTTTCTTCGCCTGTGCGGGTCGTCTTCAACGGGACGGTGCCATGTATCTACTCGCCCTGTTGAGTCTGGTGGTCACCTTGGTCTACTTCGCTCTCGTGACATGGGTCCTTTTCTTCGCCGCTGAGCAGTCATGGATGTGGCTGCGGGGTCTCTTGAAAGCGTAGGCCCGAGGCAGAAATTTCCCGGCTCATCCGTTTGCACCGTCATGCCGGTGAAATAGCTCTTGTGAAAGTTTTCACAATCCCCCAACTTCTGCGCACCTTTCGTTGGTTCTACCTTCGGCTGGGCGCGATTGCGCCCCCGGGGCCTGCCGACATTGGACCTGTTCTCATGCGTTTGCCCAGTTTCTTCACTGCTTTGGCCGTCCTGCTTGGAACCGGCCTTGTGGCTGTAGCTGCCGACCCCGGCGCTGCCCACTCGGTTGCACACGGCGCGGCTCATGCCGAAGAAGGCCTGCCCTTGGCCGCTCCGGTCCTGTTCGACCTCGGATGGTTCAAGATCACCAATTCCATGCTGGTCATGGCGCTGGTTTCGATTGGCCTCATCACCTTCGCTCAGTTGGCCACCCGGAAAGTCCAGATGGTGCCTCAAGGTCTCCAGAACACAGCCGAATGGATCGTGGAATCGCTCCGCGACTTTCTGGGTGGGATCCTCGGTCCCAAGCTGGCACGGGAAACCTTCTGGTTCTTCGCGAGCGTTTTCCTCTTCATCATGTCGGCCAACTGGTTCGGTCTTCTTCCGGGAGTTGGATCCGTCGGTTTCGGGCATCCGGATGCCGATGGCCATTTGCATCACATTGCCCGGCCGCTGCTGCGCGGAGCCGATGCCGATTTGAACATGACCTTCGCGTTGGCAGTGGGCTTTTTCCTCTGCTGGCTGTTCTGGTCGATCAAGGCCAATGGCGTCGGAGGTTTCCTGTCCCACATCTTCGTTTATCACGGAGAAGACAAAGGCATCCTGAAAGTGCTGCTGCTGGTGATGTTCTTCTTGGTGGGTTTTCTGGAGGTCATCTCCATCATGATCCGTCCCATCTCGCTGACGTTCCGTCTTTTCGGCAATGTCTACGCCGGTGAATCCCTTCTGGAAACCATGCTCAACCTCGGCGGGCAGAACTTCGGATGGCTCGTCGCACTGCCTTTCTATGGTCTGGAGCTGATGGTCGGATTGATTCAGGCCCTCGTTTTCACCCTTCTCACTGCGGTTTTCACCTCGTTGATGTGCACTCATTCGGAGGAGCACGCTGACGAAGGCGGACATCACTGAACATTCAACCCATTTCGACCGCCGGACCGTGGCATGTTCTGCGGGGGCGGTCGTGAAACACCAACAAAAGAAAACATGAACGGAAACATCGCCATCGCCGGCGCCGCCTTGGGCGGCACGATCGCCCTCGGACTCATCGGCTACAAAGCCGCAGAGGCCGTCGGTCGTAATCCGGGTGCTTCTGGCAAGATCCTCGTGCAGGCGCTGCTCAGCGCCGCGCTCGCGGAAGGCGCCCTCATCATCACCATCCTGATGGGCAAGTAACCCTCACGGGGCCGTGAAAACGGTCCCGTGTTCCTTTTTTCCTGCGTATGTATTCGGGTTTTCTCTTAGCCGCCACCGATGGTGGCGTCGTTGACGGTCTCAAGCACACGGCCACCGAGGTGGGCGAGAAGTTTGGTTTCAACACCCAACTCTTCGTCTCCCAATTCATCGGTTTCTTCGTCCTTGCGTTCCTCCTCCAACGCTTTGCCTTCAAGCCGCTATTGGCCTTGTTGGATGAGCGTCAGAAGAAGATCGCCGACAGTTTGGCCGCCGCCGAGAAGATGAAGGCCGATCTGGCCAAGGCCGATGAAGATCGCAAGCGCGTTCTGGCTGAAGCCGGAGCTCAGGCGACCAAGATCATCGAAGAGGCCCGTGCCGCTGCCGCCAAGATTGGTGAGATCGAAACCCAGCGCGCGGTCGCCGCCGCTGCCGACATCATCGCCAAGGCCAAGCAGGCCAACGAAGCCGAGTTCAACCGCATGCGCGCCGAATTGCGCAAAGAGGTGGGCCGGTTGGTGGTGGCCGCCAGCGTTCAGGTCACCGGCAAGATTCTTTCCGCCGAGGATCGCCAACGCTTGGCTCAAGAGACCCAGCAGCAGTTTGCTGCCTGAATGGCCGACTGGACCCACTCCCAGACAACTCCCCCAGGATGAAGATCGGAAAACAAGCCCGTCGCGATGCCAAAGACCTGTTTTTGGCCTGCCGACGTGATGGTGTGCTGGATGAATCCCGCGTCCGTCAGACGGTGACCCAAGTCCTTGCCGCCAAGCCGCGGAATTATCTCGCCGCCCTCACGCATTTTCAGCGGTTGGTGGAATTGGATATCCAAAGCCGCACGGTCCGCGTCGAAAACGCGGTGACCACTTCCGATTCCCTGATGGCCGAGCTCAAATCCAGTCTCACCCTGAAGTACGGGGCCGGACTGGACTTCCAGTTCTTTGTGGATCCCTCCCTGATCGGTGGGCTCCGCATCCAAATCGGCAGCGATGTGTTTGATGGCACCGTGAAAACACGGTTGGCCTCGCTCGAGAACAGTTTTTAACGATCATTTCCAACTTTCCTACAGTCGAATAATCCCACAGACGACATGAGTTCCCTGCTCCAAGAAATTGAGGCCCAGATCGCTGGTGCCAAGGCTTCGGTGACGCGCCAAAACGTTGGCCAGATCCGTGAAATCTCCGACGGTGTCTGCAAGATCGAAGGCCTTTCCGACTGCATGGCCAACGAGATGCTCGATTTTGGCAATGGCATCATCGGCCTCGCCTTGAACCTCGAAGAAACCGAGGTCGGTGCCATCATCATGGGTGACTACACCAGTCTCCATGAGGGCAGCGAGGTGAAGACCACCGGCAAGCTGCTGTCGGTGCCCGTCGGCAAAGGTTTGTTGGGCCGCGTCGTTGACGTTTTGGGCCGCCCCTTGGACGGCAAGGGACCCATCGAGGCCACTGCTTTCTATCCTGTCGAGAAAATCGCCCCGGGCATTGTGAAGCGCAAATCGGTGAGCCAGCCGCTCCAGACCGGCATCATGGCCGTCGACGCGATGATTCCCATCGGCCGTGGTCAGCGCGAACTGATCATCGGTGACCGTTCGACCGGCAAGACCACGATCGGCGTGGACACGATGATCAATCAGGCCCGCATCAATCAGCAGAATGCCGGCGCCAAGGACTTCCGTCCGGTCTACAACATCTACGTCGCCATCGGTCAGAAGCAGTCGAACATCGCCCGCGTCGTCGCCGAGCTCGAAAAGGCCGGCGCCATGGAGTACACCATCGTGGTGGCCGCCGCGGCTTCGGATTCTGCCGCCGATCAATACTTGGCTCCGTTCTCAGGTGCGTCCATCGGTGAGTGGTTCATGGATAACGGCATGGATGCGTTGATCATCTATGATGATCTCTCCAAGCAGGCCACGGCCTACCGCCAGGTTTCCTTGGTGCTCAAGCGTCCCTCGGGCCGCGAAGCCTACCCGGGTGACGTGTTCTATCTCCACAGCCGCCTCCTCGAGCGTTCGGCCCGTGTGAATGAAAAGAGCGGCAATGGTTCTCTCACGGCGCTGCCGATCATCGAGACCCAAGCCGGCGACGTCTCGGCCTACATCCCGACCAACGTCATCTCCATCACTGACGGCCAGATCTATCTCGAAACCGATTTGTTCTACCAGGGCGTCCGCCCGGCCATCTCGGTCGGTTTGTCGGTCAGCCGCGTCGGATCGGCCGCGCAGATCAAGGCGATGAAGCAGGTCGCCGGCAAGATCAAGCTCGACTTGGCGCAGTACCGCGAACTGGCCGCCTTCGCCCAGTTCGGTTCCGATCTGGATGCCAAGACCCAGGCCACCCTCGAGCGTGGTAAGCGCATCGTGGAACTCTTCAAGCAGAGCCAGTACAACCCGATCCCGGTTGAAATCCAGGTTTCCATATTGTGGACCATGCAGAATGGTCTTCTGGACGACATCGCTGTGGAAAAGGTGAAGGACTTCCAAAGCAAGATCACCGACTTCCTCAACACTCGGAAGCCTGCCTTGCTCGAGAAGATCCGCACTGAGAAGGCCATCAACGATGCGTTGGCAGCCGAACTCAAGGCCGCCGTCAACGAGTTCAAGCAGAGCTACCGCTAAGCAGCAGCCCGACGGGGACCCGTCTCACCCATCATGCCCAGCACACGCGACATCCGGCGCCGCATCAAGTCGGTCAAGAACACGGCGCAGATCACCAAGGCGATGCAAATGGTCGCCTCGGCCAAGATGCGCAAGGCCCAGCAGGCCGCGCTGGCGGGCCGGCCCTATGCCACCCTCATGAATGAGGTGATGGCGGCCGCCACGGCGGGAGCCGGTGAGTTCCAGCATCCGTTGGCTGAAAAACGCGAAGTCAAGAAGCGCGCGCTGATCATCATCAGCACCGACAAAGGACTTTGCGGCGCTCTGAACACCAATTTGTTGCGTGAGGCCGCCAAGGTGCCGCCTGCCACCACGGTATACGTGGTGGCCGGACGCAAGGCAGCCCAATGGGTTGCGCGGACGAAGCGCGAACTGGTGGCTGAGTTTTCGTTCAAGGATTCACCGCAATTCGCTGAGGCGCGGGCCATTTCCAAATTTGCTCAGGAGCTGTTCCTCAGTGGTCAGGTCGACGCAGTCGACGTGGTTTTCACCAACTACATCAACACGCTGACCCAGAAGGCCGAAGTTCGGCCTCTCTTGCCGATGGGCCGCATCCAGAAGCTCGAGGCCAACCTCAGCGGACCGGGCACCTCGGAAGACCTTCAGCCGGGTAGCGCCAGCGAGTTCAGTTTTGAACCCGCTGCCGGCCAACTTCTCGGCAACCTGCTGCCGCACTACCTGAATTTTCAAGTGTATCAGGTGCTCTTGGAAGCCAAGGCATCCGAGCATTCGGCGCGGATGGTCGCCATGAAGAGCGCCACCGACAACGCCAAGCAACTCATCAAGGACCTGACGCTGGAGTACAACAAGCTCCGTCAGGCAAACATCACCAAAGAACTTCTCGAAATCACCAGCGCCGCCATGGCGATGGGCAACTGACCTCTCTCGGAAATGAACACAGGAAAGATCGTCCAGATCATCGGTCCCGTCGTCGACGTGGAGTTCTCCGGAACTCTCCCCGCGATCTACAACGCGCTCACCGTCGACTTTACTCCCCCCGGCGGCTCTGCCACCCGTCTCACGCTGGAGGTGCAACAGCACCTCGGCGGGAACTGGGTTCGCACCGTCGCCATGAGCACCACCGAAGGCCTCAAGCGGGGCCAGGCGGTCGTCGATCAGGGCAACCCGATCTCGATGCCCGTGGGTGAAGCCGTCATGGGTCGTGTCTTCAACGTCACCGGCGAAGCCGTCGACGAGCAGGGACCGGTCAAGGCCGACAAGTTCTACCCCATCCATCGCAATGCCCCTCCGCTGGTGGATCAGTCCACCAGCCCTCAGATCCTCACGACCGGCATCAAGGTCATCGATTTGATTTGCCCCTTCCTCAAGGGCGGCAAGGTCGGCGCCTTCGGTGGCGCAGGCGTCGGCAAGACCGTCGTCATCATGGAGTTGATCAACAACATCGCGAAGCTGCACGGCGGCATCTCGATGTTCGCGGGCGTCGGCGAGCGCACCCGCGAAGGCAACGATCTCTACAACGAGATGATCGAGGCCAACGTCATCAAGACCAAGAAGGATGCCAAGGGGCACCCGGAGATCGGTGAAAACGGCATGCCCGTTCTCGAGCCCGGATCCCGCATCGGTCTGGTGTACGGTCAGATGAACGAGCCGCCCGGAGCCCGTCTCCGCGTCGCTCTCTCGGCCTTGGCCGTGACCGAGTATTTCCGCGACGAGAAGAACCAGGACGTGCTGCTCTTCGTCGACAACGTGTTCCGCTTCTCGCAGGCGGGATCAGAGGTGTCGGCGTTGCTCGGCCGCACTCCGTCGGCCGTGGGTTACCAGCCGACGCTGGCCGCCGAGATGGGCAACTTGCAGGAGCGCATCACCTCCACGAAGAAGGGCTCCATTACCTCCTTCCAGGCGGTGTACGTTCCGGCCGACGATCTCACCGATCCGGCTCCGGCCACCACCTTCGCCCACCTTGATGCGACCATCGTGCTCGAGCGTTCCATCGCCGAGTTGGGCATCTTCCCGGCCGTCGATCCGCTCGCCTCCAGCTCTCGTGCTTTGGCGCCCGAGTTCGTGGGTGAAGAACACTACAACGTCGCCCGCGGCGTCCAGAAGGTGCTCCAGCGCTACAAGGACTTGCAGGACATCATCGCGATTTTGGGCATGGACGAGTTGTCGGCCGACGACAAGCTCACCGTCTTCCGCGCCCGCAAGATCCAGAAGTTCCTCAGCCAGCCGTTCACCGTGGCCGAGCAGTTCACCGGTCGTCCGGGCAAGCAGGTGCCGGTGGCCGAGACCGTGCGCAGCTTCAAGGAGATCTTGGAAGGCAAGTACGACGATGTCGGCGAGGCCAACTTCTACATGAAGGGTGGCATCGACGAGATCAAGGACTGACCGGGTTGTCTGTCCCACGCATAGCACACCAACGACATGGCCACGCTCAAACTGGAAATCGTCACCCCGGAAGCTCGTATTTATTCCGAGGAGGTCGACATGGTCACGTTGCCAGGACTCGAGGGCGAGATGGGCATCTTTCCGATGCACATTCCGCTGATGACCCAAATCACCCATGGTGAAATCTCCGTCCGCAAGGGTGGTCAGGATCATTTTCTGGCCGTCGGCGAGGGCTTCGTGGAGATCACCGGTGCACGGGTCGCGATTCTGACCGACATGGCCATCCGAGCCGACGATATCGACGAGGCGCGTGCCGAGGAGGCTCGTAAAGCCGCCGAAGCACGACTCGCTCAGAAGCTGGGAGACGAAGAGCAGGCAGTGGCTCAGGCCTCCCTGATGCATTCGCTGACCCAACTGAATCTCAAGCGACGTCAGCGTCGGTGAGTTGAATCGGACTAGACCGATGAACAGAACGGCCGCCGATTGACCGGCGGCCGTTTCGTTGTAAATTGTCACCTTTGTTCTAGGACTGTTTTCGAGGTCGAACGTACAGCCTCGGGAAAGAACCCATAGCATGCCGGGAATCACCGAATTACCGATGCCCGAAGTCGATGTGGAGTCCCAGACCCAGTCGACTCGCGAGCCTGAGTTCGTGGTCATCGTCTGGGATGACCCGGTCAACCTCATGCCGTATGTGACCCATGTTTTCCAGCAGGTCTTTGGTTGGAGTCGCGAGAAGGCTCAGCGACACATGCTCGAAGTCCATGAACAAGGTCGCAGCGTGGTGTTTCGATCGGGCTTCGAAAAGGCCGAGTTCTACGTCCACGCGCTCCAGAAATATTCCCTCACAGCAACGTTGGAACCCGCTTCATGAAGTTGCTGGAGACGGATGACGAGGGAAGCCTGTGGACGCTCAGTTCGAGGGAGCGAGGCCTGCTCATTACGCTTTTCACTCATCCCATGGCACCGCGGCAACAGGCGCGGATGAGTCGAAACTCCGAGGCTCTGGAAGAACAATGTCAGGCCGATCTGGCCGGAGAGTTGGAGGATCACAGCCAACAAATCCGCGCCCGATTGGTGGAAGTCGTGGTGGATGCCGAACAGGCCGATTCCCCCGATGACGAGGGCCATGAGTGGGTCATGAGCCTGACCCGAGAAGACGGCGAAGCCTTTCTGCAGGCTTTGAATGAATTGCGATTGAGAGCTTGGGAACAACTGGGAAAACCCAATCCACCGGAGGTTCCGGAGGATTTGTCCGAGGATTCGCCCGACGTCCTTCATTGGTGGACCTTGGGCATCGCTTCTCGGTTCCAGAGCAAGATCTTGTCGGCGACTGATCCCGAATGAACGGGCCCTCCGGAGCGGTGGCGTTTTTGGCTCCGGGTGACCGGTTGCCTGATCCGCGACAGGCTCGGGGCGATGGACTGGTGGCCGTTGGTGGCGATTTGTCGGTGGAGCGGTTGATCGAGGCCTACCGAAGCGGTCTTTTCCCGTGGTCTGCCGATCCCATCACCTGGTGGTCACCGGAACCCCGCGGCGTGGTGGAGGTGGGCCAGATGCATGTTTCCCGGAGTCTGGCCCGAACCCTGCGACGAACCCCATACGAGGTGACCTTCGACCAGGATTTCTCGGGTGTGATCCGCGCCTGCGCCGAAGTGCCTCGCAGCGGAGTGAACTCCACTTGGATCTCCACGGGTCTGCTCGAAGCGTACGAACGTCTGGCCCAGGCTGGTCATGCCCACAGTGTTGAATGCTGGCGGGAGGGCCGCTTGGTGGGCGGGGTTTATGGGGTTTGTGTCGGAGGACTCTTTGCCGGCGAGTCGATGTTTCACCGAGCGGACGATGCTTCGAAGGTGGCGCTGGTTCACTTGGACCGCCGCCTCGCTGCGCGAGGATTCGCTCTGTTCGACTGCCAAATGGTCACCCCGGTGACGCGAGCCATGGGTGCCGTGGAAATATCCCGAACGGAGTATCTGAATCGGTTGGCCCAAGCCGTCAATCAGCCCAGCCGGTGGTGATGTTGAAGAGGGAAACATCCGTCGCTCCACCTGAGGTTTCGCGCACGACGCTCCAGATCAAAACAACCACACACTTTTGGCGTCTCACCGCCAGAAACCAGAGCCAGCAGGACCCA